>JAYRVL010000566.1:0-8675 GCA_041918575.1 Anaerolineae bacterium
GCGGCGGCGTACCCGTTGCGGTTATTCTCCCGATTGCAGAGTACGAGCAATTGATGGCATACGTCAGGCGCAAAGCCGCCTTTCACAGTTTTGCGCGCTATCTTGGTCGTGAGGTAGAACAGCGTCATATCAGTGAAGATGAATTCGCGGCAGACCTGGAATCAACGAAACACGAAGTCTTCGAAGAACAATATGGTCACCCCGCGTAAGAAGCCTCGTGTGCTTGTTGATGCCAACATACTGCTGTCTGGCAGTGCGTTTCCTCGCTGGTCATTCGAGGTCTTGCAACATGCTGCTGATGGGGATTTCAAGCTCGTGCTTTCCCCGCTGGTGATAAATCAAGATCGCAAGCACTTACAGAAACGCTTTCCTGACCATCTATCGCGTTTCGAGAGATTCCTGCAGGAAACCGCGTATGAGCTTGTCCCTGACCCAACGCACGAGGCCGTTGAATCCCATCAGTCCCTCGTTAGGGACTTGAGCGACGTTGCCATTGCGTTAGCCGCTATCAATGCTGGTGTTGATTACTTGGTGAGCGAGGACAAGGATTTCACGACCCAAGATGAAACAACCGCCGAGTTGCGGCGCCATCTGAAGGTGATGCTCGCCGGCACATTTCTCCGAGAAGTGATGGGATGGACGGGCGATGAATTGGAAGCCGTTCGTCATCGCAAGTGGAGTGATCTCGATGACCTGTTCATGACTTCTGGCGTAGAGAAAGCGCCAGAATAATCGGGATGACGGCCAGGCCGGCGCCGACGATCCCCATGGCGCCGTAGCCCAGCGCGGCGAAGACGACGCCGCTGCCCAGGCTGCCCGCGGCCGCGGAGAGGCCGATGAGCAGGTCGTTGAAGCCCTGCGTTTGCGCCCGCTCCGCCTGTGAAAGCTGATCCGCCAGCAGCGATGAACCGCCCACGTAACAGAAATTCCAGCCCAAGCCAAGAAAGAAGAGCGATACCGCCAGCGGCAGCACCTCTGGCGAAAGCGGCGCGGTCAAACAGGCCAGCGCCAGCGTAACCGCGCCAATCAGGATCACAGGCCGGCGCCCCCAGCGGTCCGCCAGGCGACCGGACAGCACCGAAAAGGCGAACATGCCGAAGGTGTGCGATGAGATGACGAGCGAGATATCGGTCAGCTCGTGGTGATGCCCCTTCATGTGCAGCGAGGTGATGATCATCAGCATCACCATGACCGCTTGCCCGATCACCATGGCGCTCATGGCCGCAATCACCGGCCGTTGGCGCAGGAGCTGGGAGAGCGGCCGGCGGCGGCCTGACTCGCCGTGAATTTCAGGATGAAGCTGCGCCAGGGCGCGGCCCACGTCACGCGGATCGGGCCGCAGCCAGGCGAAGATGACCAGACCAGCCAGAAACAGGAGCACCAGGGTTGCCAGGTACGGCCCGCCCAGCTCGTCCAAACCGTTGGCCGCGGCCCAGCGGCCGGTTGGCCCCACCAGCAGCGGGCCGACCACCGCGCCGACCGTGCCGCCGAGCACCACGTTGGAGATAGCGCGGCCGCGCGCCTGCGGCGGGTAGACCTCGGCCGCGGCAAAGCGCGCCAACTGCATGGCAGAATTGGCCGCGCCGAGCAGGGCCAGCCCGAGGCAAAAGAACAGAAATGAGCGAACCAGGAGCGCAGCCGCGGCCAGACCGGCGCCGACCGTACCCAGCATCAGGCCGAGCGCCAGCGCGCCGCGTCGTCCCAGCCGCTCCATGCCGTAGCCCCAGCCGAACGCGGCCAGCGCCGCGCCGAGCTGGTAGATGGCGGGCGGAACGCCGGCCAGGGCCGGGGAGCCGCTCAACTGCGCGCCGGCCAGGGTGTTGACTGTGTTGGCCGCAATGAAGCCGGCCGAGCCGAGGCTCTGCGCAGCCAGCAGTGTCGCGGTGATGCGCCGGCCCACACGGCTGAAATCGAACGGCTGTGAGAAGGTGTTTTGCACCGCGTTAGCCCCCAAAATGATCCTTGATTGCCTCGGCCGCGGTCACGTTCATGCCGGGCGCGGCCGCCAGCTCCTCGATGCTCGCCTGCTTGATCGTCTCCAGATCGCCGAAACGCTTGAGTAGCTCTTTGCGCCGCCGCGGGCCAATGCCGGGCACCTTGTCCAGTTCGGACATCACGCCCGCCTTGCTGCGCAGCTCACGATTGAAGGTGATGCCAAAACGGTGCGCCTCGTCGCGAATGCGCTGCAAGAGGAACAGCGCCTGCGAGTCGCGCGGCAGCACCAGGGGGTCACGTTGCCCAGGGAAATAGACATCCTCGAATCTCTTGGCCAGGCCAATCACCGGCACTTGGTCGAAGAGGTCGAACTCGCGCAGCACTTCCACGGCCACGTTGAGCTGCCCCTTGCCGCCGTCAATGACAACCAGGTCGGGCAGGCGCTGCCACATCTGGTCGCCCTTACGAGGCGCCTGGCCGGGCGCGCCCTCATTAGCCGGCGGTTCGACGGCGCGGCGAAAGCGGCGGCGCAGCATCTCGCGCATCGAGGCGAAATCGTCAGGTTCGCCGGCGCCCAGGCTGCCTTTGCCGCGAATCTTGAATTTGCGGTAATCGCTCTTCATGGGGGTGCCCTGCGCAAAGACCACCATCGCGCCGACGGTGCTGGCGCCTTGCAAGGTGGAAATGTCGTAGCACTCGATGCGGCCGGGCGCGTCGGCCAGCCCCAGGGCGCGCCCCAATTCGGCCAGGGCAATGACCTGCTTGTTCTTGTCGGCCTGCCACTGGGCGCGCAGCGCGTGCAGCGTCTCCGCCGCGTTCTGGCTGGCCAACTCCAGCAGGTCGCGCTGCTGGCCTTCTTGCGGCACGGTGAGCACCACCTTTTCGCCGCCGCGGCGCGAACGCAGCCACTGCTCGATGATGAGGCGCTCGTCCAGGTCTTTGGGCAGCACGATCTCCGGCGGCACGTACGCGGCTTCGCTGTAGAACTGGGTCAGGAACGCGCCGAGCACCGCGCCGGTTTCGTCGCCTTCTGCGCCTTCCAGGACGAACGATTCACGGCCGATCAGTTTGCCATGACGAACGAAGAAGACCTGCACACAGGTGTCGCCGTTGACCTGGGCAAAGGCAATCAGGTCTTCGTTCTGCTGCTGGCCGCTGACCACCTTCTGGCGCTCCACCATCTGTTCAGCGGCCTTGATCTGATCGCGTAGTCGCGCGGCGCGCTCGAAGCGCCAATTTTCGGCCGCGTCCACCATCTCAGCGCGCAGCTTGTTCAGGACAGGCTCGGTGTCGCCGCTGAGGAAATCGGCCAGGCCCTGGATCATGGCGCGGTACTCGTCGCGGTTGACCGCGCCAATGCAGGGGCCGTTGCAGCGTCCGATGTGAAAATAAAGGCAGGCGCGCTCGTCCTGGCCCGTGATGTCGCGGTTGCAGGTTAGATAGGGGAAGACGTGGCGCAGCGCTTCCAGGGTCACGCGGACGTTGAACGCGGAGGTGTACGGGCCAAAGTAGCGCCCCCCGTCCCGCGCCATGCGCCGCACGATGGTCACCTTGGGGTAATCCTCGGCCCAGTGTAACTTGATGTACGGATAGGTCTTGTCGTCCTTGAGGCGGATGTTGTAATGCGGCTGATGGCGTTTGATTAGCTCATTTTCCAGCACCAGGGCTTCCAGCTCGGTCTCGACGATGATCCACTCGATGTCCGTGATGTGGCTCACCAGGCGCCGGGTTTTGGTGGAGTGAAGGGCCTGCTGCTGAAAATAAGAGCGCACGCGGGCGCGCAGATTGATGGCTTTGCCAACGTAAATGATCGCGCCCTCGGCGTTCTTCATCAAATAACAGCCCGGTCGCGTAGGGAGATTGTCGAGCCTGGCCTGCAGTGTGTCGGAAATGGACATTGTGCGCTAAATTGGAAATTGCCGCTTCAGGGGCGCTGCTGGCTGGCGTAGACGATGAGCGCCTGCGCCGGGCCGTAGGTTAGCCAGACGACGCTGCCCACCAGGAAGAACGACAGCCCGCTGAACAACTGGCCGGCCAGGATGAGGTCGCTGGTGAGAAAGAGCGCGCCGCCCAGCGCCAGCGGGATGAAGGAGCGCGCCTGCAGCGCCAGGCCGCTGGCCAGGCCGGCCGTGCTTGCCAGCAGCAGGGCGTAGGGCAGCGCGGCCCAGTGCAGCGCGGTGGCCTGCTGCCCGCGGAAGACCACGAAATACCAGCCAGCCAGGCCAATCAGCAGCCACACGAGCAAGGCGCCCCAGCGCGACCCGGCGGCGGTCAGACCAGAGACGGAGGCGAGCCGCAGGAAGGCCGCAATGTAGGCCACGTGTCCCAGGCCGAACGCGGCCATGCCCCAAAGCACATGCGGCGACGCCGGCAGCAGCTTTGCCATGAACAGATCGCCCAGGAAGCCAAAGGTCATGCCAACGGCAATCAGCAGGGCGATGTTCCTGTCCTGGCCGGCCGCCAGCCACCAACTCCAGCCGGCCACCACCAGGACGGCCGAGGAAGTCATGCGCATCCAGGTGGGGATGCGCTGCGATTGGTCCGCGCCGGGCGCGCCAAAGATGAAACCGCCAAAGAGCAACAGCGCCCACAGCGCCAGCAAAGCCAGCAGCCAGGTGCGCAGCGGGCCAGCAACGGGAAAAGTCATGCGATAGGTCCTCCTGAAACGATGATCACGATCTGGGTCAGGATTGTACTCTTGCCAGCGTCCCAGGTCAAACCCAGCAAATCCAAATGGTCCCGGAATCGAGGCTTCAGCCGGTCTGCCACAGGGTTCTCAAGTGCCCAACAATCGGCTAAAGCCTCCATTCCAGATGTCTTCAGCGACCACATTTGGAATTCCTGGGTCAAACCAGCCCAGTCTGTGACCTGGACGGCAACCGCGTGGTGAATATCGTTGACATCCTGCGCGTGGTCCGCCAGTTCGGCCAACAGTGAGGCCAATCGAGCACGCGCGGGCGAGCAGAGGAAGTCACCGGCCGGTCGGGGAAGTTGCGGGCGCATTGGCCGTGAAGATATGGTTGCGGCCGCTCGCCTTGGCGCGATACAGTGCGGTATCCGCGGCTCGCAGCACCGCTTCTCCCGTCAGCCCGTGATCGGGATAGATGGCAGCGCCGGCCGAAAGGGTCACCGGGCCAATCAAAACGTGATCATGTTCGAATTGGAGCCGCGAAATGCCGAGACGCAACTGCTCTGCCCGCTGCTCGAGCGTCAACAGCGGCGTTTCGGGCAGAATCAGAATGAACTCGTCGCCGCCGTAGCGACAAGCAATATCCTCGCCGCGTGTGTGATCCTGAAGATACTGGCCCAATGCGCGGAGCATGGCATCGCCGGCCTGGTGGCCAAACGAATCGTTGAAGTGCTTGAGATGGTCAATGTCGAGCATGATGATGCCCAGGGTGGCGCCGCGACGCGCGGCTCGATGCACCTCACGCGTCAGGGTCTCCTCCAGGTAGCGCCGGTTGAAAAGGCCGGTCACCGGATCGCGAATGGCCTGACTGCGCAGGGTGTCGCGCAGGCGCAGGTTTGCCAGGGCCAGCGCGGCGCGATCGGCCAACGCCACGACCAGTCTCTCAGTTGCCTCATAGACCTGGCCTTCGCTGTCATGCAGGCGGGCCGAAGCATCCTGATCGAGCTGGAAATGCAGAATGCCCAGAATGTCGTTTTGCACCAGGAGCGGGGCGCACAACGTGACGCGGCCAGCCGAGGGGTCGGCGTGCGGGCAGAAAGGGCCAGGTTGAGATGCATCGGTGATGCAGGCGCGGCCGCGGCGCAGCGCCCAACAGAGATCGGCCGGGAACTGGCGCTGCTCGTGCGACAAGTCGCCCCAGGCGGCGACTGCTTCCAATCGCTGATTCTCAGGATAGAGGATGTAGAGCGCGCCCTGGGACGTGGCGAAGAGGGCCTGGGTGAACTGCGCAATCACCGCGTAAGCGTCCTCAAGGGCCGTGCTGGTTTGCAGTTCGTCGCCCATCTCGTTGAGCAGGCTGATCTCGGCCGTGCGCTGCTCCAGCCGGGCGACCCAGGCGGTCAGTTGTTCGTTCGCTTGCCGCAGGGCATCTTCGGTGCGCTGACGCTCGGTGGCAAACGCCACCAGGTTCGCAATAATTTCGGCCAGCCGAACCTCTACGGCGTCGAAGTCATGCGGCTGATCGTAATAGACCGCGAACTTGCCCAGCAGGCGTCCCTGGCGGCGCAAGGGAAAGAACGCCATACCGTGGATATTTTCACGGAGAAACAGATCATGCCAGGCGCTCAGAGTCGGCTCCTCCCCGGCGTCGGTGATTAGAACAGGCTGAGGGTCGTTATCATCGAACGCCCACGGCGCATGGCCCTCCACCGTACTGCGGTATTCTGATGAAATTCCTGACCAGGCGCGAAAACGCATGGCCCGATCAGCGTCGCACAAGAGCAAAGCAGCCCGCGGCACGCCGAGCAGGCGCTGCATTCCGACCAACGCCTCTTGGTAGATCGCGTCCAGCGTATCTGCTCGGCCGACCACGTCGGTGAGACGATGAATGGTCTGGGTTTGGGTCAGCCGCAATGAGACCATCTCGCCATGGGCCAGATGATCTTCGACGTATGGCGTGGGCGTTTCAGGCGCGCGTCCAACCTGCGTGTCTCCACGTTGAGAAACGGAAGAATGAGACATCACCATCACTCGATTAGAACCGCAACGAAATAAAGAAATAAACTGGCGCAATTATGAACGGGGGTGGAAGTCGTGCGCCATCCCCCAAAACAGCCATGCCAGACCTTCACGTCGCCGTGATGCCGGCCGCGGCGTCGAGCGTCAGGATGGCCGCACGCACCGGTTCGGGCAGCGGCGCCTTCTGCCCCAGGTGATAGTCAAAACTGACGATGACGCCCTCGCCTTCGGCGGCCACCACCTGCGCCCGCTGACTGACCACCCGGTGCAAAACCGTGAGGCGGTCGGCTCCCAGGGCAACGACGCGCACGCCCACGGTCACGATGTCCGGGAA
The DNA here is from genome assembly GCA_041918575.1 of Anaerolineae bacterium. GTDB lineage: Bacteria > Chloroflexota > Anaerolineae > SSC4 > Amarolineaceae > Amarolinea. The sequence continues at coordinate 6,918 of JAYRVL010000566.1, forward strand.
GGTCAGGGCATAACGAAAACGGCAGTTGATGGAGGCCAGGATGGGGCCGATGGCGGCGCGTCCGGCGCCAACGTCGAAAAAGCCGACCTGCGACAGGTAGTGGGCGCGTCCGTTCTCGAAGTAACGAAAATAGACGATGTTGTTGACATGGCCCAAGGCATCCATCTCGCCCCAGGCCACAGGAAACGTCACTGTGACCGCAAAATCGGCCAGCAGGCCGGAGGTCATCGCCGCGACCGACCGCGGCTGCCAAAGTTGACGAGCGCCAAGAGGACGATCGCGCCAACCAACGCCGTCACGATACTGGGCAGGCTAAACAGGTCGTTCGAGGCGTTGCGATCGAGCAGCCAGCCACCGATGAAAGCGCCGGCAATGCCAATGACGATGTCGCGCAGCAAGCCCTGACGACGGCTGCCGCCCATCACCAGGCTGGCCAGCCACCCAACCAGCGCGCCGAAAATGATCCACATGAGAACGTTCGTCATGCCTCTCTCCTCCTAATCGGAACTCGATACTTCGTCGTCCTCGCCCAGCGCTTCGATCAGCGTCATCAGGACACGCCGCGCGGTGCGCGCGGCCCTGGCCCGATGGCTGATGGCGTTCTTCAATTCTGAAGAAATTTCGGCCAGCGTCAGGTTGCTGTGTTCGATCTGAAAAACGGGATCGTAGCCAAAGCCATTCGTCCCCCGCGGGGCATAGGTGATGACGCCTTCGAGCGCGCCGGAGGCGGTAAACGCGTCGCCATCGGGCATGGCAAGGGCTATCACACAGCGGAAGCGCGCGGCGCGCTGTCCGTCTGGCACATCGGCCAGTCGCGCCAGCAGGTAATTGTAACGTTCCTGTTCGCTGGGCAGGTCGCCGTAGCGTGCAGAGTAGATGCCCGGTTCGCCGCCCAGGGCATCAACTTCCAGGCCAGAATCATCGGCCCAGGTCCACAAGCCAGACATCTCGGCATAGCCCAGCGCCTTGATCACCGCGTTTTCGGCAAAACTCTCGCCCGTCTCCTCTACCTCCGTCGTAATGCCCATCTCATCCAGGAAAGTCACCTCCACCGGCAGATCCGCCAGCAGTTCCCGATACTCGCGCACCTTACCCTGGTTGTGCGTCGCAATCAATAATCTACGCATCTTCCCTCTCCAAAGGGAGATTAGGGATCAGAGAGCAGAGACCGGGTGTGGAACGCGGAAGTTTTGCCGTCTCCACTCTCCCCTCTCCAATCTCCGCTCTCCAATCTCTGATGTTCTTCCGCTTTGACCAGAAGCCTATCCTATCATATAATCGCCTTGACAGCAAGCTGTGTATCGTGTTCGTGAAGAGGAAAGAAGACAGTATGTCGCAACACCTTTTGCATCTCTTTTCCGGCACGGCCAATCGCCCCCTGGCCGAACGGATTGCAGAGTGTCTGCAAATGTCACTTGGCGCCTGTGAAACCAAGCACCTGCCCGACACTGAGGTCTACGTGGAGATCCACGAGGCGATTCGTAGCCAGGATATTTTCTTCATCCAGCCCTGTTCGGCTCCCGTCAATGACAATCTGATGGAACTACTGCTGTACATAGACGCGTTTCGCCGCGCGTCGGCCCATTCCATCACCGTCGTGGTACCCTATTTTCCCTACAGCCGGCAGGAACGCATGGCGCACGGGCGCGAGGCCATCAGCGCGCGGGTGGTGGCGCGCATGTTGCAGACGCTGGGCGTCACCCGCGTGGTCTATGTGGATATTCATGCTGAAGCGACGCAGGGGTTCTTCGACATCCC
>JAYRVL010000567.1:0-7112 GCA_041918575.1 Anaerolineae bacterium
CAGGCCGCGTTTCAGGGGATGCCCGTTCAGCCTGGCCCTGACCAGCCCCAGGCCGAGGACACGCGTTGGATGTCCACGATGGTGATCTCACCGTCGTGATCTCCGTCAAACACCCGACTGTAGTTCCACTGGCCCTGGCCAGCCAGCCAGTGATCCGCGATCATGGTAATGTCCAGGGTCGTCACCATCGAATCGCAGTTCAGATCGGCCCAGTAGCAATCGGTGCGCACCGCGGCCATGTGGGCGAATGACCCCAGGGAGGACTTGGTCATGTTGGTCAAGAAGGTCTGGTCGTAGTACAAGGTGCGATCGTTCGCCGTGTGGTAGTAGGCATTGAAGTCGGCCGCGATGATCCCGTCTGACCAGTAGTTCTCGATCACCAAAAATGCAGGAATGCCCACGTTCCAAAATGACGCGTGATCGCTGGCGCCTGTGCCGTTGCTGTAGATCGCCGGCGTCAGGTTGATGCCGTACGCGCTCACGACATCCGCGTAGACCTGCGCCAACGCCATGCTGCCCGCCACACCGCTATTGGCATGTAGGTCCATGTTAGGCCCGCCCGTATTATCCCACGCGATCATGTCCATGTTCAGCACGCCGCGCACATCCTCGTTCTGCACCATCTGGGCGTACGCGGCGCTACCGTACAATCCTTGCTCCTCGCCGGTGAACAGGATGAAGCGCAGGGTGGCGTCGAAGTGATAGGGCGTGAGAATCTCCGCGGCTTGCAGCACCGCAATGGAGCCGCTGCCGTTATCGTCCGCGCCGGGCGCCAAACCGCTGGGCGGCATGTCATCCAGGTGGGCGCAGATGATGTAGATGCCTGCGCCCGGACTCAGGCCTGGCTTTTCCGCAATCACATTGGGCGGGCGCGACGCGTTCCAGGTGTGAGTGCTGACGGTCAGGCCCAACCGCTGCAGGCGTTCGATCATGTAGTTGACCGCCTGCGTGACCGGCGTGCCGCTGGTCGTGTAGCGCGTGGTAATGACATACGGTTGGCCGTTGATCAGGGCCGGCGTCTGCCCGCTCAACTCGTTGGCGTAGGTCAGCAGGCGCGGTAGGTTGACCTGGTCCATGATCTCCTGCACCAGGGGCAGCGGCGTGACGGTGATCGGCGCCGGCACAGCAGCACGCGGCAACAGGCGGATCGGTGAGTCCAGCAGCCAGGCGTGGTGGCTGGCGTGGACCTCCGCGCCGGTCGGCAGCCGCCACAGAGCGCGACTTTCATCCGCGTAGAGCAAACGGCCGCCGGCAACCAGGGAGTCAGGCGCGGCTGGCCCCGCCATGTCCACCATCATGTAGCGCGCCGTGTCGGCGTCGGCGTCCAGGATTTCGGTGGCAAAACCGTGCGCGGATAGCCAGGCCAGGCCAGATTCAGCGGCGCGGGCCAGGATGTACGGCTGCGGCAGGGATTCACGCGCCAGCGCCGTCAAGGGCGCGTGCGCCAACTGCACCGCGTCAGTGTCCGGCGCCAGCAGCCAGATGCGTACCAGCACCTGCGGGGGGGAAGTCGAAACCGCCAGTCCCGCGCGCGCGCCAACGGTCAACAGAAGAACAACGACCAACCAGCGAACGATGGGTAGCTTCGAAGACATGAAATGACCTCGCAAATTTCTTAGTCAGCACAAGAGTAGAATCCTCGCATGGGGACCATGCCCACAGTCAGTATACCCGATTCTCGGCCGCCTGTCATCTTGCCCCAAGCCCAATCCAAAGACCCTCCCCGTTGACAGGCCAACGCTTGGCGGCGGCAACGACACCCAGCAGGGCGCGCGCCTTGCAGACGCGCACCCTGCGAGTGTGTGAGTCAAACGGAAGACAAGTTACATCCTGACGCGTCGTGGAATGGAATCATAGGCGAATTCTGAGCAAACCTGGGTTGTGCGCCCCTATCCAGGAATCCACATTCGATTTGCCACACGGTATTACACCAGAGGAGATTTCCATGAACCACCTTCCGAATCGTCGTTTCCTTGCCATGCCCCTGCTGATCGCGGCGCTGCTCACCAGCGTGCTGAGCATCCGTTTCGACGCGCCCGCGCGGGCGGCCGTTGACCCCCAAACGGGAGCGCCGCCCGCCGGTCAGTCAAGCCAACCATCCGTTGCCGTAGACACCGCCTTCAGCTATCAGGGTCAGCTCCGCAGCTTGGGAACGCCTGTCACCGCGGCCTGCGATTTCCAGTTCGGCCTGTGGGACACCCTGGCAGGCGGCGCGCAAGTTGGTTCCACGCTCACCCTGCTGGCCGTGCAGGTCACCGGCGGCCTTTTCACGGTCGAGCTTGATTTTGGCGATCAGTTCAGCGGCGAGAAACGCTGGCTGGAAACAGCCGTCTTCTGCCCTGGTGATGCTGATTACACCGTACTGGCGCCCCGCACCTCCTTGACTGGCTTTCCTTATGCGCTCAGCCTGCGTCCCGGCGCAATCGTGCAGGGCGATGGCAATGTCCTCAACGGGGTCAGCCAGACCGGTTACGGGGTGACGGGCAGTACGCAGACCGGTTACGCGGGCGTGTACGGCGCCAGTAACAGCTACGGCGTGTACGGCCTGGTGAACAACGCCGACCCTGGCGCGGGCGTTTTTGGGCGCAACGACGGCGGCGGCTACGGCGTGTTCGGCCAGAACAGCGGCGCCGGTTCGGGCGCGTTTGGCCTGAGCAGCAGCGGCACGGGCGTCGCGGGCACAAGCAGCAGCGGGGTCGGTATGGTTGGTACGAGTAACAGCAGTTACGGGGTGACCGGCAGCACGCAGACCGGTTACGCGGGCGTGTACGGCGCCAGCAGCGCGGGCTACGGCGTCTATGGCTTGATCAGCGGCGCGGCGCCGCGCGCCGGCCTGTTTGGGCGCACCCTGTCCGGCGATGGCTACGGCGTTTTTGGGCAAGGCGACAGCGGCGCGGGCGTCTTTGGCCTTTCGGCCACGGGCGTGGGCGTCTACGGCATTAGCACCGGCGGCGGCTATGCCGGCCGTTTCGACGGCCGCGTGCGCGTCAACGTGCTGGAGATTGCCGGCGGCAGCGACCTGGCCGAACGTTTTCAGCAGAGCGGCGCGGCTGCGGCTGCACCGGGCACGGTGATGGTCATTGACGAAAAGAATGCGGGCCATCTCAAGGTCAGCGATGCCGCGTACGACACAAAGGTGGCCGGCATCGTCAGCGGCGCGGGGGATGTGCAGGCCGGGTTGACCCTGGAGCAGGAAGGCGTCCTGGAAGGCGACTTGACGGTAGCGATTGCGGGCCGCGTCTACGCACAGTGCGAGGCCCATTCCGGCTCGATCCAGCCCGGAGACCTCCTGACCACCTCCGCCGTGGCGGGTCACTGCATGAAGGCGACAGAGCGCACGCTGGCGGCGGGTGCGATCATCGGCAAGGCCATGACCGGTCTGAAGTCCGGCCAGGGCCTTGTGCTGGTCCTGGTGAGCTTACAGTAACGGGAGGACGCAAACACCATGGACATCAAATTCCGATTGCTGGCCTTGCACAAACTGGCCGGCCTTGCGCTGATCGTTTTGGTCAGCGTGGGCTTGATTGGGATCGCGGCGCTGCACCCCGCGCACGCGCAAGACGTCGCGCCGCCGGTACTGGATGACGCGTGCAGCAAACAGGCGCCCAACCCGCTGCCGTTTCATGTGCAACCCCTCTCCATCGCCTCTGGCTACCATCGCGGCGCGGCGGTCGAGGCGGCGGCCCCGATACACACGATCCCAGGCGCGCCCTGGCGCAGCGCCCCCGGGCAGCAGCCTGCCTTTCAGACTGAGGTGAAGATCGCGGACGCCACCTGGCTGCAGCTCCATTTTGGCCGGTCATCGCTCGGCCGTCACAGCTACATCCTCTTGACCGCGCAAGCGGACGGAGGCCAGCAGCCGCTCGATGCGTCCAGCCTGGCCGAATGGCAGAATCAATCGGCCTTGTTCAACGGCGGAAGCGTCACCGTGGCTCTGTACGTGGCGCCGGGCGATGAAGGCGTTTTCTTCGAGCTGACCGAAGCCCTGGTGGGCGAGCCAACGTCCGCTGCCGCCAACAGCGCCGCGCCGGGCGGCCCAACGCCCGAATCGGTCTGCGGCGCCGATGATCGCGTATCGTCTACCGATCCGGCTGTGGGTCGCCTCGCGCCGATCGGCTGCACCGGTTGGATCGCGTCGAACGGTTCCTTTCTGACGGCGGGACACTGCAATCGCCCCACTATGACGATTCTGGAGTTCAACGTGCCGCAGTCCCTGGCGAATGGCACGACCGTGCAGGCGGCGCCGCAGGATCAATATCCCGTCGTGGCCGGTTCGATCGTGTCAATGGAAGGCACGGGAGATAACGATTGGGCCGTGTTCAATGTCGGCCGCAACGCCAACACCAATCTCTTGCCGGTGCAGGCCCAAAACGCCTTCTATCGCCTGTCAACGGACCTGACGCCGGCTACGATTCGGATCACTGGTTATGGCGTGGATGGCCCCGCCCCTTGCTTCGGCGATCGGCGGCAGCCTGGCTGCACGATTCCAACACCGACACCCGTGCCGCTCAACTCCAATAATCAGACTCAACAAACGAATGCCGGCCCCAGCCAGGGATTGACGGGAACGCACTGGGAATACGAGGTAGACACGCAGGGTGGCAACTCCGGCAGCCCGATCATTCAGGATGGCACGAACTGGACCGTCGGTATTCATACGCATGGTTCTGGGGCCATGTGCCCCTCGGCCTACAACGGCGGCACCGCCTTCAACAACGCAGGATTGGCCGCGGCCATCACCACCTTCCCCGGCCCCAACGCGATCTACGTGGATCAAAATCACCCCGTCAATATCCTCCTGCAGGCGGGAACGCCGTTCCGGCCCTTCAAGTCGGCAGCAACAGGCTATGCGCAAACGCCTGACAACGGCATTCTGAGCATCGTCGCCGGCTCCTACAACGAAACGCTCACCCTCGACCGTCCGATGAGCGTGGTGGCCCCGGTTGGCGCAGTCATCATCGGGGCGCCATGACCTGGCGCGGAGATCAAGCAGCGATGCGAATCGAAAAAGGAGGCATCATGATGAGCAAGCGCGGGCAACGCGTCATGGTCTTGGCGTTGATGGTGATGCTGCTGAGCGCGGGGCCAGTCCTGGCGCAAACAGGCGGGACGTATGACCTGACCTGGGGCAATATCGGACCCGGCGGCGCCAGCAGCGGCGGAGATTACACGATGGAGGCATCGGCCGGTCAGCCGGACACCGGCGCGGCCAGCGGCGGCGCGTACACGCTGATGGGTGGATTTTGGCCGCCGGCCGCGGCCTGCTCGCTGCCAGGAGACATCAACCAGGATGGCAGCGTGACGGTACTCGACATTCAGGCCGTGGCCGTGGAATGGGGCACGCCGACCCCAGTTTTCCCCTACGATCAAGACAATGACGGCGATGTGGACGTTCAAGACGTCATGTTGGTGGCAGCCCACCTGGGCGAAAGCTGTTAGCAGAGAACTGGGCGGCATGGCTCCAAACCATGTCGCCCAGGTTCTCACTGTTTACGACATTCGCAACACTCATCCAGCCCTCCAACTTGTCAAAGTCACTCCTTCGCAGCCATGTCCCATTAACTTGACACCGACCGCGGCCATGCGCTACAATTTCCACGGTTCCCCATCACCTACCAGCTCTGTACGGAATGAGACCGATGCCGCTTGACCTTGAAAGCCTGAGTACACAGATCGAGCAGATGACTCAAAACCTGAGCCTGGACGCCTCTAGCGACCGCCTGGCCGCGGCGCGTGAGCAGTTCCTGACCCAGGACGCGGCCTATCTGCGCGGCCGGCTGGACGATCCCCAGGCGCATCCGGCCTGGCTGGTGGGCTATCCCCTGGAGCCGCTGACCAATCGCTACCCCCTACCCCCGCACAGCGATAACTTCTGCGTGGTCGCGTCCGACGGCTCGGCCATCTACCCCGACCGTCACAGCCCGGTGCGTTACTACGTCATCAATTCCGGCTACGCCATTCTGACCTATGGCAGCCGGCCCGATGCGGAGCTGGGCAGCCGCTGCAAGCTGTTCTACGAGGATGAGGATGTCTTCATCTCCCCCAAATACCAGACCCTGCCCATTGATGGCGCGCTGGTCGCAGTCAAAATGGCGGTCTCTGAGCTGGAAACCCTGGTGCAGGTCGCAGAGGCGATCTCCGAACCGGAGGCGCTGGCGCTGCGCGATGGCACGCTGATCATCTGGGGCCTGGACAGCCCCGGCCTGAGCGAAGAGGTGCGCACCCGCTTCTTAGGCCCCTATCTCGACGCCCTGGAGACGCTGCGCCAGCGCCGCGTGCCGGTTGCCAGCTACATCAGCTTTCCTGGCAGCGACGAAGTGATCAACGCCCTGCGCGTCGGCCTGTGCCCGGACGAGCATGTCGTTTGCACACGCTGCGCCACCTTGCGCGACCACGGGCTGAACGCCTGCGCCGGCATCGTGCCGCTTGAAGACCGGCGTCTTCTCAGCGCCATGCTGGAGGACGGTCAACGCACCGGCCTTTGGCTGAGCCGCCAGCCGGTCGTGCGCAAGTTCTATCCCCACCCGGCCCAGCAAATTCTGTTTTTCTACGTCAACGTGGGCGGCGAAATTGGCCGCATCGAAGTCCCGCAGTGGGTGGCAGACGACGCCGGCCTGCTCGACCGGGTTCATGCACTGGTGGTGGACCAGTGCCGCCGGGGCCGCGGCTTCCCCCCCGCCCTGGTCGAGGCGCACGAACAGGCCGTCATCGCCATGGGCGACCGCCAGTTGGTCGAACAACTGCTGGAAGCGGCGCTGGTCCAACTGCAGATTTACGTTGCCCGCTCGCTCAAGGACCGCAGCAAGCGCGAGCGCAGCATCTAGCCGTACAGGCGACAAAAGGCAAGATGAAGGTAACTGCTCAGGCGTCCAGCGCTGACAACGGCCGCCCAATGAAATCGGGCCGCAAGGGCGTTCCGCCGCAAGGTCGGCCGGCGCCGACCAACAGCGCGACCACGCAGGTGGACGCCCGGCGGTCACGCCCATCAGGCGCGATTTCAATCGCTGAGCAGTTACAGATGGAGAGCGCTGAGCAGTTACAGATGGAGAGCGCTGAGCAGTTACAGATGGAGGGCGCTGAGCAGTTACAGATGGAGGGCGCTGAGCAGTTAC
>JAYRVL010000568.1:0-3053 GCA_041918575.1 Anaerolineae bacterium
CCCACCTATCTCGGGGATTTTGGGCCAAAACCGCCCGAACGAGGAGCGCAGGCCCATTTACGGGCAGCAGCCATTCTGTTCACATTTGGAATTCCTGGCCAGGAGGTGGGGCTGACCCGCGCGGCCGAGAGCCTCATTCGGAAAGGTTCGGAAGCGGAGGGCCTGGCCAGGGCTGGCCGGCCTGGTCAATGACGCGGCGCACGGTCAGGGTGAGGTGGCCAAAGTGTTCGCTGCTCAGCAGGTCGGCGCTGCGCGGGCGGGGCAGGGGGATGGGAATGGCGGCGACGATGTGTCCGGGGCGCGGTCCCATCACCATAACCCGGTCGGCCAGGAAAACGGCTTCGCTGATGCTGTGTGTGACCAGGATGACGGTCGCCCGGCGCAGTTGCCACACGCGCAGCAGTTCGAAGTTCATCCGTTCACGGGTCAGGGCGTCGAGCGCGCCAAACGGTTCATCGAGCAGCAGCAGCCGCGGACGGTGGATGAGCGCACGCGCCAGGACGACGCGCTGCTGCATGCCGCCCGAAAGCTGTCGCGGGTAAGCCTGCTCGAAACCCTGCAGGCCGACCAGGTCGCTCAGGCGCCGGGCCTCGCGCCGCGCCTCGGCGCGGGTCATGCGGGCCGCGCCAACCCCTGCGGCCGCGCCCAGCACATCGAGCGGCAGGGCGATGTTGTCCAGCACGGCGCGCCACGGCATCAGGTTGGCCGCCTGGAAGACGAAGCCGATCTCCGGCCGGGGGCCGGTCACCGCCGCGCCGTCAAGCAGGACCTCGCCCTCGTCCGGGGTCAGGAGGCCGCCCACCAGGCGCAGCAGGGTGCTCTTGCCGCAGCCCGAAGACCCCACCAGCGCCACGAATTCGCAGTCGGCTACCTCGAAGCTGATGCTGGCGAGCGCCTTGACCGGTCGGCCGTTCTGCACGTAGCTCTTGCTCAGCCGCCTGACTGAGATCAATGCATCGCCCATGCCTGCCGCAGCCTACTTCTGCTCTACGAACTGGTTGGTGTAGAGCGTTTTTGGTTCGACCGCGCTGGTGATGAGGCCCGTTGCCAGCATGAAACGGGCGGCCGTTTCCCAGCGCGCAGGATCGGAGACACCCAGGGCGCCATCGGTCTGCCACAGCTTGAGCACTTCGTCGAAGATGGCGCGATTGGTCTTGGTCGCGGTTTCGTCAGCGCCGGCTTCGGGCACCTGCTGCAGGCTGATGGTAAAGGCGCCATCGGGGTTGACCAGGGTGTACTGCAGCCCGCGCAGGGTGGCCTGCACGAAGCGGCGCGCCAGCTCCGGATTTTCGGCCACGGTCTTGTCGTTGGTGATGATGCCGTTGGAGGGCAGGTCAACATAATCGGCCACGAAAATTTCGTCCACCTCCTGCCCGGCCAGGCGCATCTGCACCGGGCCGTTGACCGAATAGTCGAGCGCGGCATCCACCTGGCGGCTCTGCACGGCTGCGGCCTGCGTGAAACCGATGCTCTCCAGGCTGATCTTGCTCTCGTCCAGTTTGGTCACATAGACCAGCGCCTTCCAGCCGACGTAGCTGGCGCCAAACAGGCCGGGAATGCCGATTTTGCGACCGCTGAGGCTGGCCGGCGAGTTCAGCCCGCTGCCCTGCGGGGCAAAGACCACGACCGGGAATTTGCGATACCAGCTCATGGCGTAGACCACCGGCAGCCCCTGAGCGCGGCCGAGGATCACCTCTTCGCCGCTGCCGATCATGAACTGCAGTTCGTTGGCGCCCACCAGTTTGATGAGGTCCGATTCGAAGCCGTAGCGGAACTTGACCTCCAGTCCTTCGTCACGGTAATAGCCTTTTTCGACGGCCACGTAAAACGGGGCAAACTGCACGCTGGGGATATAGCCCATTGCCAGCTCGATCGTTTCGGGAGCAGTCGCGGTCGGCGCCGCCGCTGTGGGCGCGGAGGACGGCGTCACCTGGACGCAGGCTGTCAGCGCAGCCAACAGGGTGAACATCGTAATCATTCGTGTCATCTTTGCAAATCGCATTTTCATTTTTTTCCTCGTTTGTTGCTCCTTGGTAAAGAGATCAGAGATTCGAGATCAGAGATCGGGTACGTGGAAGGCGAATGGTCTCCGGTCTCCGGTCTCATCCTTCATCCTTCATCCAGCGCAGGAGCCAGCGTTCCATGAGGCTCACCAGGCCGTAGAGGCACAGGGCCAGGGCGACCAGGGTGAGCAAGGCGACGAACATGAGGGGAGTGTCGAGCAAATTGCGGCCCAGGTTGACCAGGAAGCCGAGGCCGCGGTCGGCGCCGACGAATTCACCGACGACTGCGCCGATGACAGCCAGGGTGACGCTGACTTTGAGGCCGGCCAGCAGAACCGGCAGCGCGGAGGGGACTTCGAGCAGGGTGAACATTTGCCAGCGGCTGGCGCGCAGCGAGCGCATGAGCGCGGCCAGGTCGGGTTCCACGCTGCGGATGCCCACGCCGGTATTGATGAGCATGGGGAAGAAGACGGTCAGCGCGCAGATCAGGATTTTGCTCCAGACGCCGAAGCCGACCCAGATGACGAGGAGCGGCGCCAGGGCCACGATGGGCGCCGCCTGCAGGGCCACCAGGTAGGGGGAAAGGATTTGGTCGAGGAGCGGCGATTTGGCAATGGTGTAGCCGAGCAGGATGGCGACGCTGACGCCCAGGGCCAGCCCGGCCGCGACTTCGCCGAGGGTGACGCCCAGGTGCCAGAGGAGCGAGCCATCGGCCAGGACGACGAGGAGTTTTCGCCATACCAGGCCGGGGCCGGGCAGCACGTAGGCCGCGTAGCCCTGCCAGCGCACCAGCGCCTCCCAGCCCAACAGGAACAGCGCCAGGCCCAGGGCGGTCATCAGGACGCGGGCGCGGCGGAACATCTGCATGGGAAGATGCGATGGGCGCAGGGCAAGACGAGAGGCAGCGCGGGTCAGTCGCGCGGCATGTTCGTGTGGCGCATCTGGCAACATGGTCAATGCACAAAATCCCCGAAACACGGACGCCTTCGGAGACGACACGCCGCGAACCAACCACGCCGAGCGCCTGGCCGCCGCGGTCGAAACCTGGCC
>JAYRVL010000569.1:0-5601 GCA_041918575.1 Anaerolineae bacterium
GGCCGGTCGGCCGGCAGCATGTCCGCGGGCGGGAACTGCCGGCAGGGGAAACGAACGACGCCCTGGCCGGGCGGTTCGATGGCGCGCAGTTGACACCAGGCCACCGCATCGTCACCCTCCGGCTCGAACAGCGCCGCCGCGGCAAATTCGATCCCCATGCCAGGCAGGTGGCGCGCCAGCGCATCATAAATCTGCGACTCGTCGAGCGCAGCCTGCAGGTCCGCGGTCAAGACGCCGACGCGGTCAGAAATCCAACGCTGCTCTACCATGATTTGCCGGTGCCGCCGCCAGGTGCTGGCCGCGATGAGCCCGTGGGCCTCTTGCAGCCGAGCGTGCGCCGCGGTGTGCTGTGCGCCCTCGGACCAGCGCGCCGCCAGGTCGGGCAGCTCATCGCTCACCACAGAAAGAGCGGTCTGCCAGATCGCCGCATCGTCCCACCCTTGCGCGACCTGCTGCAGGATTGCGTCCAGGGCCTCGCGCAGCGCCGCGGGATCATCCCGCTCGACACTGGCCATGAAAGCCTCCACCAGGCGCCGCCGCGCCAGTTGGATCTGCTCCGGCTCCACGGCGACCGCGCGCCGGGGCGCCGCGTCCCTGCTGCTGCAACCGCACGATTCCCGCAGCACGAGATGGGTGGCTACCTTGACCGGCTCAGCAGGCGGCGGTTCGCCCTGACACTGACGAACGACCTGCGCCACCGCCTGGTAGCCCATCTCGAACAACGACACGGCCACGCTGGTCAGCGCCGGTTTCTGCACTGCGCTCTCCGGCCGATCATCGAAGCCGATGACGGCGACATCCTGCGGCACTCGAATTCCGATCTCGGCCAGCGCCTGCATGGCGCCCAGGGCAGATTCATCATTGCTGGCCAGGACGGCCGTGAACGGCGCGCCGGTTGCCAGGATTTGCTGCATCGCCGCATGACCGCCGCTGAAAATGTGCCGGCCGTAGGCCACGAGACGCTCGTCGCCGGTCAACCCGAACTCAGCGAGCGCCAACCGATAGGCCCGCAACCGTGCGCCGGTGTCGCCCGCCATGTCCTCTGGGCTGCCGGCGATGAAGGCGATGCGCCGATGACCATGTTCGATGAAGTGCTGAACGGCTTCACGAATTCCCGCCGCGTTATCCGCGGCAATGGTTGGGCCTTCTTCTCCGGCCGCGACAAACGTAACCGAATGGCCGGCCGCGATCACAGCCTGCAGATCGGCTGAGCGCGCCTTCGTGTGCAGCGGATTGATGACGATGAGTCCATCGGTGTTCCAGGGGCCGATGGGAACGAAGTCATTGTCAGCGGACGGGAACGGCCAGGCGGGGCAGAGAGGGTCGGACGAGGCGGCCGACGCGCCCATGCCGCAGCCCAACAGGAGGTTGCAGCCCAGGTCCGCTGCCGCCTGACGGACGCCGCGGTAGATCGGGTTCAGATAGCTGAGCGGCGTAGCCGTCCAATAGTATTGCCAGCCGGCTACGACCCCGATGGTTGGCCTGTCCCTTCTTTTGCTGTACGACATACGCCCTGCTTCGGCCCCCCCCGTTTCCAATTGCCTGCGTTCTCACTCACAGGCGTCATTATAGCCGCTTTCGCCTGCTCGATCAAGCCGCCCGGTGCAGGCGATACACCGCGCCACGCGAAATCGCCGCTTTGCCGCAACATGGACGGTAGGGTGTAATTTGGCTGACTCAGTTTATCGGCGAGAAACATCCCCGTCTCATCGAAGGTGACGACCGTGCTACCACGCCGTGAGGGAACTGATGACCGCTGCAACAACCGAGCCAGCCATCCGAATGATGGTTGACCGTGCTTCAAGCGCTTGCTGCCTGGAACCTGGTCCTACAAAGATGGTTGGTCGAGGCGCGCCCCATCGTTATGGCGGTGAAGGGAAAAAGATGTATCTGGAGAGGTACGTGCATTTCTCATCGAAGTATGCTAGAATCAGGCTGGCTATGACAAAAGGCCGGATTTGCCGAATTGATGAGGGATAGGCTATAATACGATTATCCACAGGTAAAATAGGAATTCCAAATGTGACCGGAATCGAGGCTTAAGCCGGCGCAGTTTGCGGCTTTGCTGGCTAAGAAACCGGCTGAAGCCTCCAATCCAGGTCCGATGGAATTCCTGCAGGTAAAATCGTTTCTTTGACGCACAATCAACGGATTGATGCTATGATGCTCTTATGATCCCGTTTCCCGGCAGGAGGGCTTTTGCATGGTCACCGACATTCCTTCAATCAGTGAATTGCAGGCATACTGTCTCCAGTTGGTTGAAAAAGCCCATGCCGATCAACGTTCTCCCTGGCGTCGCTGGACGGTGCAGGAGGGAGCTGACCTGTTGCAGCGGCTGGCCGTGCAAAATGTGCATGGCCCGCGTTGGCTGCGTCTTCATCAGACCGGGGCCAGGGTCATTCACCGGGGCTGGCAGGTCTATGTTGGGGGGATGGCTGACATCGTAGAAGCACACTTCGACCAGGTCATGGCCCTGGCAGAGAAGAATACCGAAACCTGGTGCAGCCTGTATCAGGAATTGCACACACTGACCCTGCGCTATCTCACGCGCTACCATGTGAACCGGCAACGGGCGCGCCTCGACAGCGAAGACATCACCCAAACCATGTGCCTGAAGATGATGCTCATCCTGCCGCGCTATCCATGGGATGTCAATTTCACGGCATGGCTGACGAACGTGACACACCACCTGACGATTGACGTTATGCGGCAGCATGCGCCGCTGGACATAACGACGTCATTCGATCTGGACACGCTGCAAGAAGATTACGATGAAACGGCGCTCGATATCCGTGCGACCGACCGGCTGCATGCGGCCAGCCACGATCGCTCCTCCCTGCTGTTCGAAGAAGCGTTGAGCGAAGCGATGACCTGCATCACCTCCCCGTGGCAGCGCACCGTGTTTGTGCAGTGTCGTCTATTCGATGAGAGTCTGAGCGACGTGGCCTCGCGCTGGCAAGCCACCTACCGCGCCGTCTCCAGCGCCCTCCTGCGCGCTGAACAACACCTGCGTGACTTCATTGTCTCTCATCCCGATCATTTCGACATGGTGTGAGGGAGCGTCCCCGCCGCAACGCCTTCAACTACATGACGTAACCGCCGCACTCACAAACAAAAACCTCACAGGCATCGCGCCTGTGAGATTTTCTGTGGGCGGGTAGAGGTTCGAACCCCAGACCTCACGGATGTGAAGTCAGAGGATGGTTGTTGGGATGAAGACCACACGGTCAGGCAAAATGCCTGACCGTGTGGTGTTTGGCGGGGCTGGATGGGCTGTAGGGGGTGGTGTGAAGGGCCGGATGCTAATCTGTGGGTGGGGGGGTCGCTCATTTTGCCTCCACGCCCAGCACATCATCCAGGCCAAACAGCAGCACGCCTTGGCCGGCCGCTTCAGCCTGCAACGGCTCGGTGAAGCCCGCCCGCGAGAACAGCGCCAGTACTTGATGGCGATTGCCTGGCACGCGTTCGGCCTTCCGTTTGAGTTCAGCAAGGGTATCAGGGCCGAGGGGGCGTGAGCGCCAGCGGCACTCGCCCAGCAGGATGTATTCTTCATCAAGGGCCGCTACATCAATCTGCGCCTGCGCATCCCACCACATGCCGGCTCGTTGCGGCCGGAAGGGGATGCGGGCAGAGGCCGCCAGCTCCCAGACACGGGCGCGGCAGATCTCCTCGAAGGCCCAGCCGGCCAGCGCATCCAACTGCTCGTTTATGACCTGGCGCACCGTGGCCGTGTCCCCGCGCTCCAGATGGACGCGCTCGCGATAAACGAAGCGGAACCAGAAGCGGAAGAAGGGATCGAGCAGTTGATAGCGCCCCTGCCGGGAGTGAGCCGGGTCGGCATCGGTGACCGGCACTGCCCGCTCGAGCAGGCCGAGGTCGCGCAGTGTGTTCAGGTAGTAGCCCAACGACGCGCCCTTCACGCCGACCGCCTGGCTGATCTCCTCCTGGCGCACGCGGCCGGTGGCGATGGCTTCGAGGATCGCGAAGTAGACCCGCGGCTCGCGCAGTTCCATCTGCAACAAGAAGCGCGGTTCATCGTACAGGAACGCGCCCTGGCTGAGGATCTCACCTTCGATGTTATCAAGCAGCGGCCGGTGATCCGCGAACTGGCGCAGGTAGGCCGGCACGCCGCCCAACACGGCGTAGGCCCGCACCTGATCTTGCAGACTGTAGCCGGGCAAGAAGAGCCGGGCATCGGCGAAGCTCAGGGGCTGCAGATGCCATTGGGCCGTGCGCCGGCCGTAGAGGGGCGCCTGGTAGGCCAATACCTCACGTTCCATGATCCCGATATAGCTGCCGCTCAGGATCAGCATCAAGCGGGCGTGCTGGAGCAGCTCATCCCAGAGGCGCTGGAGGATGGAGGGCAGGGTCGGGCTGGTCTGCAGCAGGTAGGTGAACTCGTCGAGCACCACGATGAGGCGCTCCTCGCCGGCCTGGCGCGCCAGGGCTTTGAATGCCTGATCCCAGGTGGCGAAGTGCGTGCTCTCGGGGTCGTTGTGAAACAACTCGCCGTACCGCCGCGCCAGCTCCGCCAGGGTGCTGGCCTCGGTGCCCAGGTCGGCCACGTAGAAGAAGTGGCGTTTGCCCTCGCAGAAGCGGCGCAGCAGCTCGGTCTTGCCCACGCGTCGCCGGCCGTAGAGCACGACCAGTTCGGCCTGATCGGAGGCGTATCGCCGCTCCAGGAAGCTCAACTCACGCACGCGGTTAATGAACATGACCCACCTCATCAAGATAAGCTAGGCTAGACTAAGCTAGTCGCGACTAGATTATATCATATTGTATGCAGATGAGCAAGCTCACGTGAAGCGATGACTCAAGATCGGCGCCGGGCTGCGGAGTTGCGCGCGGCGCGGGATGGCGCAGTCGGCGGCCTGCACCGCGTCGTCAAGCCGTCGGCGCGGCCGTATGCCGGCCTGGTCCTGGCGGATCTCGCCAGAGACCTGCTAACCCAGCTTCAGGCGGCCTTTCAGGAGTTGATTGACGTCAAGGAGTGGCGCCAGGGGGCGGCGACGCGCGGGCGCCAGGCGGCCGAGGAAGTGGCCCGCCAGCAGCGTCTCATCATTCAGCGCCGCCAGCAGCCGCGGCATGAACTCGGACACCGTCTGCCCGCTCGCCTCGTACTCCGCCAGGCGGCCGGCGAGGGGGCGCACGAGGAGGAAGCCGACGGCCTCCTCCTGGCGGATCAGCCGCTCGCGATCTTTGGGATCGGCCAGTTGCACCTCGACCGCACGGATGACGCTTTCGTGCAGCATGTTCGGCCAGGTGCGATAGCCGGCCGCGACGCGCGGCTTGAGCGCCGCAAAGAGGCGGTCGGCCTGACTGCGCTCGACCGCGGCCAGGTGCGCATCTATCAGTGGGTTGAGAATCGGGTGCATTGCCTCGTGCTGGATCAGGCCGATGTTCGGCTCGACCGCCGGCCCCATCACCACGTAGGAGAGGTTGCCCACGCGCGGGCCGTAACCGCGCCAGTACGCGTCGAGCAGGTTGGGCAGCACGACCACCCCCTCGGTTGGCGGCTGCGTGATCTTCAGGTAGGCGAACACTTCAGCCACCGCGGGCGTGACCAGGTCGCGATAACGAGCCATCTCGACGTCGTAGGCC
>JAYRVL010000570.1:0-6779 GCA_041918575.1 Anaerolineae bacterium
CCTGCACGCGTCGCTGACGCTGTCGGACGAAACTCTGGCCGCGTGTGTGGACGCGGCCGCGGGTCTGAACACCGGTTTTCACATCCATGCCGCGGAAGGGATGGCGGATCAAAATGACAGCCTCAGCAAGTACGGCCAGCGCACGATTGATCGCCTGGCCAGCCGGGGCATCCTGGGGCCGCAGACGATCGTGGCGCACGCCATCGCCATTGACGCCTGGGAGATGGGCCTGCTGCGCGAGACCGGCGTCTGGGTCTCGCATCAGCCGCGCTCCAACATGAACAACGCGGTGGGCGTGGCCGATGTGCCCGCCATGCTGCGCGGGGGCGTCAAGGTTGTGCTGGGCAACGACGGCTTTTCCAACAACATGTTCACCGAGATGAAGACCGCCTACCTGCTGCACAAGGCCTGGCGCAGCGATCCGCGCGTCGCCACCGGCAACGAAATTGCGCAGATGGCCTGGACCAACAACGCAGCCCTGGCGCGCCAATTCTTCCCCAAGCCCATCGGCGAGCTGACCCCCGGCGCTTACGCGGACATCATCCTGCTCGATTACGTGCCCATCACCCCGCTAACGCCGGCCAACCTGCCCTGGCATGTTCTCTTTGGCGCGGATGGCAGTCACGTCACCACCACCATGGTGGCCGGTCAGGTCCTGATGCGCCAGCGCAAGCTGCTCTTCCTGGACGAACAGGCCATCGCCGCGCGCAGCCGCGAGGTTGCCGGCCAGACCTGGGAACGCTTCTGGGCGCTGTCATAGAAGGGGTACAGACCGTGTCCAACCAACAACCCGCCCGCCCGCCTGTCTGGGCGGCCTGGATGGCGAGCCTGTCCAACGGCTTTGTGGGCGACTATTTGCACACCCGCCAAAATGGCTTGGCCATTGAGATGGCTTTCTACCACCAGGGCCGGCCGCTGCCGTTGACGCAGGAATCTGTGTTGGCCGCGCACCCGTGGCCAACGACCAAGCTCTGCATCCTGGTGCATGGCCTGAGTTGTCACGAAGGGATCTGGCTCTATCCTGACCCGACCGACCCTGGGCATGACACCTCGTATGGCGCCTTGCTGCAGAGGGATTTTGGTTTCACGCCATTCTTTGTGCGCTACAACACGGGGCTGGCGCTGGCGGACAACGGTGCGCGCCTGGCGGTTTTGCTGCATGAACTGCTGGAGTGCTACCCGACGCCGGTGGAGGACATCCTGCTGATCGGGCACAGCATGGGCGGATTGATTCTACGCGGCGCCTGCCATATCGGCGCCCAGCAACAGGCGACCTGGGTGCTGCTCGTGAGCCAGGTCTTTTATCTTGGCGCCCCGCACGAAGGCGCCAGATTGGCCCGCCTGGGAGGTGCGACGACCGCCGTGCTGCACGCCGTGCCTCATCCGATCACCCAGCTCCTGGGCAACGTTCTCGATGTTTGGAGCCAGGGTGTCAAAGATTTGCGTCTGACCCAACCGCTGACCGCAGAGATGGGCAGCGACGGCGCGGCCGCGATGCAGCCGATGCCCTGGCTCCCCCATGCCCGACATCACCTGATCGTCGGCGCGCTGACCGACGATCCGCAGCATCTCGCAACCCGCCTGTTCGGCGATGGTTTGGTGGCTGTGCCGAATGTCCACCCCCGACCGCAGGCAAGGGATGGGCCGGCTTCCGTGGCGAAGGACAGCCTCGAAGTTCTACCGCGGACTCACCATCTGCAACTGACCCGTGACCCGACGGTTTATGCACAGATCAAGCGATGCTGCGAAGATGGCGTGGAATAAGGGCGAGAAAGGACGTGACGATGGATCAGCAAACGATGCAACAACTGCGCGGCGCCAGCGACCTCGTAACTGAGGGGGTTGACGCGACCGTCGCCGCGATTGGCGAGACTCACCAGGCGATGGCGCAGCGGCAATATGCCGTGTTGACCCGGATTGAGAGCCTCGTGGGCGACGTGACCGCGCTTGAACAGGTGCAGCGCGTGATTACCGCGGGCGTCTACCGCACCATTCGCGCGGTCAATCGCATCACCGGCAAAGTCGCGACCCGCGTCTGGGATCATCTTGAGAAATAGGGTGAGCGCCCATCAGATGCCCCGCATCCGTGCGGTGACCGAGGATCAACCGGCATTTGCCGCGACCATCGAACAGGAAATCGGGTGGCTAAAGGTGGAGCCGGCTGCCAGCGGCGCGACCGCGTCAGCCGCGCACTCAATCGTCGTGGATATCGCCGCTATGAGGCGGGACCATGAACGTAGGCAAGGCGAACGCCTATGGCACAGCCGTCTTGGCTGCGCATCGCCCGTGACGCCTGTTTCCAGCACAACCGCCAAGTCGAGTGGCAGGCGTATCTAGTCGGTTTGCTCGGCGACCAGTTGTGATTCTATCCCCCCCTGTCCAGGGATGGCCTATTGTCGCTTCGGCGACGTCGTCTCAAGCGATGGACGCGCTGACGATTTCCTAAAACTGAAAACTTCTGTAAAATGACACCATGACCCTGACCAGATCGCAGAACATGGCGCGGATCAAGTCCAAAGATACGAAACCCGAACTCCTCCTGCGAAGAGCTCTGTGGAGGCAAGGTTTACGTTATCGCTTACAATACCGGATCGAGAACATCCGTCCGGATATCGTATTCGTAAAGGCTCGGGTAGCACTGTTCATAGATGGTTGTCAATGGCATGGTTGCCCTGAGCATTATGTGCGGCCTAGAACGAATCAAGTGTTTTGGGATCAGCGACTTCGTGTAAATGCAGAGAGAGATACCAAACAGACTGTATTGCTTCGGGCGACTGGATGGATTCCGTATAGAATTTGGGAACACGATATTTGGGCTAACCTCCCCATGGCTGTTGATAGAGTGAGGTTGTTGGTCAAAGAGAGAGTTGAGATCCTGGCAGGATTTGATATCTGGGCGCCAGCGGCGAGAACCTACGCAGCCAATTTCCCCAAAGCTCGCGTATTCCAAAACGACGTAAGAGGCTTGTCGCCAAAAGACCTGCGCCGTGAAATTGGCAATGTGGATATTATTCTTGCCTCGCCCGAATGTACTAATCATTCTGTAGCCAAAGGTCGTAAAGAAAGAGATGAAGAAAGCCGGATGACAGCCTTCGAAGTGATTCGATTTTCGAAAGAATTTCGACCACGGTGGATTGTTATGGAAAACGTTGTTCAGATGAAATCATGGAGTGAACACGGCAGACTGCTTGATGATCTGTGGGACTTAGGATACTTCGTACGGCAGATTAGCCTGAATGCCCAGGATTTCGGCGTTCCTCAGTCTCGTAACAGGCTGTTCCTTCTCTGTGCATTATCAGAAAAGGTCAATTTCAATACTCCACACCTGGGCCATTTGGCAACGAAAAACAGGGTCAGTAGGATCACTCCATTTTCAGCTGGGCAATCAAAAATCAGGTCAACTTGGTAACAGAAATCGAGGCCGCCACAGCGACGGATCGAGTCGAGGAGACAGACCTGGCATGATAGATCCTGTCACTATCATCATGAAGGTCTGGAATGCCCAGGCGCATGTGCGCCTCTGCCTGAAGACCTTGTTGCAGCACACGGATGACCCGTTCGAGTTGATCATCATTGACAATCACTCGCGACCGGAGGTGGTGCAGTTCTTGCGCGCCGCCGCCCGCGACGACTCACGAATCCGGCTGGTCGAAAACGCAACCAACGTCGGGCCAGGACATGCCAATCGGCAAGGTGTAGCCCTGGCGCAGGGCCGCACGATCTGCCTGCTGGATAGCGATGTGCTCGTGCCCCCGCGCTGGTTGACGCGACTGCGCGCGGAGTTCGAGCGCCATCCCGCGGTCAAGCTGCTGGCCCCGCTGAACTATCACCAGACGCTCAGCCACCCTTTCGGGCCTGACAACAGCGCCGCTGCTTGGTTCGCGACCAAGAGGGAGCATCCGCAGTTGGCGCCGCTGCGCCAGTTCCATGCGTTTTCCAGGGGCCTGAGCATCGAAGAGTTCGACGAACTGATGTGCAGCACCCACGGCCGCGAGTTGGCGGCCATGGAGTGCCCGCCCATGTTCATCGGCGCCTGTTGCGTCCTGTTGGACGCTGACTTCGTTGCGGCCGCGGGCGGGGTGGCCGATCCCCGGTTCGACGGCTATGGCAGCGAGGATGTGGATCTGTGCTGGCGGATCGCTGAGCAGGGCGGTCAGGTCGCACGCACGACCGCGGTTTATGTGCATCACTTCCACCATGCCAGCCTCATTGATAACGCGCTGGATCCGGAGGTGGCCCTGCGGCAGGCCAATCAGGTCCTCTACGCCAAGTGGAAATCGAGGCTGATCGGCCTGGTGCAGGCCGAAATCGCGCGGGGTGGTTCGCCCAGGGATTACCTGGGCGCGTATTTCATTTTCCAGCCCCTGTCGCACCACACATCATTCGTTGCGGATCTGCGCGCGACCACGGGGCGCGCCGACATCCCTGATGACATCATTTGGAAACCCAGGCCGTAACATGTTACACGCTCTCTACACGGCCTCTGCGCCGGGCAAGATCATTCTGATGGGCGAACACGCCGTGGTGTACGGCCGGCCGGCGATGGCAGTGCCCGTCCACCAGGTGCAGGCCACGGCCACCCTGACCGTGCAAGATGGCGCTTCCGATCTGTGGATCGCTGCCACCGACCTGGGACAGCGCACGGCGCTGTCCAGCGCGCGGCCCGTGAATCCCCTCGCGCAGGCGGCGCGGCTGACCCTGACTTTTTTGCAGCGCGCGGCGCCTGCCGGCGAACTCAGCGTTCATTCCACCATCCCGCTGGCCGGCGGCATGGGCAGCGGTGCGGCCGTTTCCACCGCCATCGGCCGCGCCCTGGCTGCCTGGGCCGGGCAGACCATTCCCGCGGCCGACCTGTCGGCCCTGGTGTACGAGGTGGAGCGCCTGCATCACGGCACGCCGAGCGGCATTGACAACACCGTCATTGCCTACGGCCAGCCGGTGTGGTTTGTCAAAGGTCAGCCGCCGCAGCCCTTTGCCATTCCGCACGCCTTCTGGCTCGTCATCGCCAGCACCGGCATCGCCAGCCCCACCCGTGAAACCGTTGGCGCGGTGCGCCAGGCCTGGCTGGCCGATCCTGTGCGCCTCGAAGGTTTGTTCGACGACATAGCCGGCCTGGTCAACGCCGGGCGTACGGCCATGCTGGCGGGCGATTGGCCACGCCTGGGCGCCTTGTTGTCCCAAAATCATCGCCTGCTGGCCGAGATGGGCGTCTCATCCCCCATCCTCGACCGCCTGGTGGACGCGGCTCGGCTGGCCGGCGCGTTCGGCGCCAAGCTCAGCGGCGGCGGCCGCGGCGGCAACATCATCGCCCTGGTCGAACCATCCGCCGCTGAGACGACCGCCGATGCCCTGCGCCAGGCCGGCGCGGCCGCAATCTTCATCACCCCCGTATCCGCCGGCGTTCCTCACGCGGCGTCCTTGTGAACTGAGCCATGGATCAACGAACTTTTCTGGAACTTGCGACAGCCCAGGGTCAGGTCATCACCATTGACCGGCCGGTTGACCCCCGCCTGGAACTGGCCGCGGTGAGCGGCGCGCTGGAAGATGAAGCGCCGGGTTGCATCGTGCGCTTCCGCCAGGTGATCGGCAGCGACTATGAGGTGGTGACCGGCCTGGCCGCGGACCGCCGCCATTTCGGCCTGGCCCTCGCCTGCCCGCCGGGCGATCTGATCCGCCGCCTGGCCGCGGCCCTGGCCAACCCGCAGCCGCCGCCTGTGCTGCCGGCCGGCGAAGCGCCCTGCCAGCAGGTCATCGAAGCTGACCCCAACCTGGAAACGATCCCGTTCCTGACCCATTGGGCCAGCGATGCCGGGCCGTACGCGACCGCGGCCGTGCTTTTCACCCGCGATCCGGACACGGGGGCCAACGCCTCGTTTCATCGTATGCTGCGCCTGGGGCCGCGGCAGGCTGCGCTGCGCCTGGTGGAGCGCCGCGGCACCGATAGCGCGCTGCGCAAGACGCCGGGCGACCTGCCGGTTGCCATCTGCATCGGCCTGCCGCTGCACGTCCTGCTGGCCGCGTCCCTGGCGCCGCCGCCGGGCGTGGATGAGCTGACCATCGCCCAGGCCCTGGCGCCCACCCCGCTGACGCGCTGCCTGACCAGCGACCTGCTGGTTCCGGCGGCCGCTGAGGTGGTGATCGAGGGTCGCCTGACGCATCGCCTGGCCGCGGAAGGCCCGTTCGTGGACCTGACGCAAACCCTCGATTTTGTGCGCCAGCAGCCGCTGCTCACAGTGGATTGCATCACCCATCGCCGCCGGCCGCTCTACCATGCGCTTTTGCCGGGCCGCCTGGAGCACAAGCTGCTGATGGGGATGCCGCGTGAGCCAACGATCTTCAGTGAAGTCAACCGGGTTTGCCGCTGCCTCAATGTCAACATCACGCCCGGCGGCGCCAGTTGGCTGCACGCGGTGGTGCAGATTGACAAACAGGCGCCGGGCGACGGCCTGGCCGCCATCGAGGCCGCGTTCCGGGGGCATGGATCGCTCAAGCATGTGGTGGTGGTGGATCGTGACGTGGATCTGTTCAACCCGGCCGATGTGGAATGGGCCATTGCCACCCGCTTTCAAGCCGGCCGCGGTCTGCATCTCTTTTCGGGTCAGCCGTCCAGCTCGCTCGATCCTTCGGCGCTGCACGTTCCCGGCCAGAAATCACGCTCCGACAAACTGGGCATTGACGCCACCCTGTTCTGGGACACACCGGCCGGGCCATCCGATCCGGCCGCCTATCAGAAAGTGACTTTTCCCCCGGTTGATCTGAGCCGTTACCGAGCCGCCGAA
>JAYRVL010000571.1:0-2527 GCA_041918575.1 Anaerolineae bacterium
AACGCCCAGGGCGGCGCCGTGCTAATCGGGGTTGCGGACGACGGGCAGGTGGTGGGGGTGGAGCGGCCCAAGACTGTCGCTGATCGTCTGCACACTGCGGCCCGCCGCGCGGTTCCTTCCCTGCACGCCGCCGTGACCGTCGCCAGCGTGGCCCTGGATGGCCGCGCGGTGGTCTTTGCCACGGTTCCCGACAACCTGGAAGCCACCTATAGTCTGGCAGGGCGCTTTGTGATTCGTGAAGGCAGCTTCAATCGCAGCATGAGTCCGGCCGATGTGTTACAGCACGCCGCACGCCGCGGGACGTTGAACTATGAGAGCACGCCGGTGCAGGAGGCGACCCTGAACGACCTGAACGAAAGACGGGCGCTGGATTTTCTGACGCAGCGCTTGCGCGCGGGAACGCCGGCTCGCTCCTTTGCCGAACTGCTGCAAACCCTGGGCGCGGCCAGGGCCATCGCAGGGACGGTTCGCCCGACCGTGGCCGGCCTGCTCTGTTTCGGCAATTGGCCTCAGTTCTACTTCAACCACGCCACGATCCTTGCTGGCCGGCTGGTCGGCCCGCTGGGCACGCAGATCGTGGATCGGGCGATCATCGAGGGGACGCTGCCGGAGATGGTGGACAAAGCTGTGCAGTTCGTGAGCCGCAACACTCGCCACGGGCTGCGCATCGGCGATCCGTGGACCGCGCGTGCGCGTGAGGTGGACGAGTATCCCATGGATACGGTGCGCGAGGCGATCACGAACGCGTGCTGCCATCGCGACTACCTGGAACGCAGTCCAATCCAGCTCAAGATCTACGATGACCGATTGGTGATCAGCAATCCGGGTGGCCTGCTGCCCGGCCTCGATGTGGCGCACCTGGAAGGCCAGCACCGGCCACGCAACCCTCACCTGGCTGATTGGCTGCACAGCCTGGGTTACGTCGAACGCTTCGGCGTCGGGCTGATCCGTATGCGAGAGGCGATGGCGGCAGCAGGTTTGCCGGCCCCTGAGATCGAGGCCACGCCGGCCAGCTTCACGGTGACGTTGCGCGGGCCTGGGCCGGTGGATGCGCCTTACCTCCCGGCCGCGACCTCGGCGCAAACCATGATGGCGGAAGCGCGACCCTGGTACTCGGCGACGTGGGGGTGAACTCCGCGCCCACCCAGCTCTGGTACACCCGAGACTGCGCAGGCCTGCTTGAATCGAAGCATTTGGGTATGAAGTAGAGTCAGGCCGGTCTCCGACCGCGCCAACGACGCCCGAAACTGCTCCAACCAACCAACTACATATTTCCTCGGCGAAGAACCACATGTTTATGTGGTTCTTTTTTTTGTTCCCGGTCATAGAATGCGCATCGAACAGGCCCGCCGCATGAAACGAAGGCCGGGCAAGCTCTGAACACTCACGTATCACGAAGGAGATACAAACCATGAATACCAAGAATGTCCTGATCGCTCTCATCCTTTTCGTCGCCGTCCTCCTCAGCGGCTGCAATCCCACGTCGAAGGTGGGCGACTTGCAGACCGAGTCGCAGGCGGTGGCAGGGATTTGACCATTCAGCACCTGGGATTTCAGAGAGCGTTCTTCGATCATTACTATCCCGTCTCTGCCGTCGAACCGGTCCAACCTCCGGCGGATTTCGCGGGGCGGGCTGGGCGATTCGCGGGCAGCTACCGAATGACTCGAAGCGCCTATACCACCCTCGAGAAGTTCAGGGGGGCATTGGGCATGAATGTCATCCAAATCAGCGACCCGCGCGATGGCACGCTGGCCATGATCTCGCCGTGGGGGGAGTGGCGGTTCGTCGAGGTCGAGCCGCTCTATTTCCGCCAGGTGGACGCTCCATTCCAGATCGTCTTTCGTGCGGATGAGCGGGGTCGTATCACCCAATTGTTTACCGACTACACACCCATGATGGCTTTCGAGAAGCTGAGCTGGTACGAAACGCCCGGTTTCAACATGGCATTGCTTGGGGGGTGCGTCCTGGTCTTGCTGTCCATGATCCTCGTTGCAGCGCTCCGCGCGATTCGCAACCGCGGTCAGCGCGGGGGCCAGGAGCGCGACCCGAAAGGCGCCCGCACGGCCAACTGGATCATCCTGGGCATCTGCATCTTGAATCTGCTGTTCGTGGTCGGTGCGTTCCTATGGAACAATCCTTACCCTTCCTTTGGCGTCCCATTGCAATTTCGGGTTGTGCTGGGACTCGGCGTCCTCTCCGCCCTGCTGACCGTCGCCGCGCTGGTCTACGCCGCGCTGGCCTGGAAGGATCGCTACTGGGGCGTCGCCTTTCGTCTCTATTACACGCTCGTGACGGTCGCCGCCGTCGCCTTTGTCTGGTTTCTGAATCAGTGGAATCTGTTGGGCTGGCGGTATTGATTACAAAACCCTAAAGGTCTTCAGTGACCTTTAGGGGTTCCCAAACAACAAGGAGAATTCCAATGACGACAGCAACTGGTTCCCCATCATCCTTCACTCAGGGCAAAGCGTGTTCTTCCTGTTTTTGATTTTGGGACTCGTGCTTGGATTGGTATAATGCGAGGAACGA
>JAYRVL010000572.1:0-3454 GCA_041918575.1 Anaerolineae bacterium
ACGACGGCCACGCTTTCACGACCTGGCACAAGGACAACTGGCGCACGACCGCCAATTTCGTCTGTGGCCAGCACATCGGACTCGACTTCGACAACGGCGATCAATCCAGCAGCCTGGAGACGCTGCGGAGTTCGCAGTTCATCGGCAAGTTCGCCTCCATGATCTACACAACCCCCAGCCACACGCCCACCGCTCCCCGCGCGCGTGTGGTTTTTTTGTTGGATACCCCGATCCAGCAGGCGCAAAACTACGCGCTGAGCGCCGCGGCGTTGCTGTGGCTATTCGGCACTGCCGACAGGCAGTGCAAGGACGCCGCACGTTTCTTCTATGGTTCGCTCAGGTGCGAGATCGAGATGTTGGACAACGTTTTGCCGTTGGCGACGTTAAAACGCGTCATCGGACAATATCAGGAGACGGGCCGGAAGGAACTGGCGCGCCATGCACGGGCTGGCGCTGTGGCGACCAATGACCGGTACACGACCGCCGCGCTTCGCAACGAAGTCGAGGCCGTCCGGTCTGCGCCCAGCGGGACGCGTAACGACACGCTTAACAAGGCGTGCTGGAGCCTGGCCAGGTTCATCGGCACCGGCGAACTATCGCAGATTGAGATTGAGGACGCCTTGACCGCTGCGGCGCTGAGTGCTGGGCTAGAGCAGGCTGAGATCACGGCAACACTGCGGAGCGCTTTCCGCGCTGCTGGAAAGCCAAAATGACCAAGCCAGTTTGCCCCGTCTGCGGCAAGGCCGATCAGGTGCTCCTGCGCAGGACAATCAGCGCGGGAGGCGCGAACATGATTGCCTGGCGCTGTACGGCCTGCCAAACAGCGCCCAACCCCGGCGAATGGTTGAAGCACGATACCGTCCGCAAAATCATTGGGAGCAGGTACACGCTCGACGATATCCCAATTTGGGAAGACTACCGCGCGTCATGCGCCATCTGTGGGCAATTGGGCGCGCAGGTGCATCACTTCTTCCCGCAGATGTTTTCAAGCCACGAGGAAGTTAAACCCGCGTGGGGTCAGTGGAGCACATACACCGCTGACCTGTGCCAGTACCATCACGACCTATGGCACGACCTCGTTACTCCCTGGATGCCTGGCCGTGGGACCAGCCGCAAGTAGGAATTTGACAATACAGCAAAGGTACGCTAACATATGCACAACATGAACGATAAACCCCATTACGCAATCGCAGAAGCGGCCAAGAGGCTGGGCGTCCACCCGGACACCTTGCGCCGGTGGCACAAGGCAGGCATCGCCAAGCCGTTGGTTCTGCCAGTCGGCAACCATCGCCGCTTCACTCAGGAAGAGATTGACCGGCTGGCCGCGTTGATGCGGCAAGACCAGGGAAACGGAGAATAGAGATGGCGGATTACCGCAGTGTCAAGGTGTCCATGTGGGCGCAAGACGAATGGTTCATGGAACTCCAGCCCGATGCTAAGCTCCTGTGGATTTATCTATTCACCAACGCGCACACATCAGTAGCGGGCATCTACAAATTGCCGCTGCGAACGATCCACAATGAGACCGGCATAGAGCCGGATCGCATCACGGCATTGCTGCAAGCGTTTGAGCGCGATGGGAAGGTGCGGTACCTGAACGGCACAGTGTGGGTTATCAAAATGCGCGAGCATCAGGCAACGTCAAGCCCGCTGGTGAAAAAGCGGATTGACAAGGACATTTCGATGCTACCAGATACCCTATTGAAGCGCGAGTATCTTTCCAGATACGGTATCGATACCGTATCGATAGGTAATTTGGAATCGCGCTATGATACAGATACAGATACAGATACAGATAGTATCCGCGGTATCGATACCAACAACGACGACAACGCCGGACTAATCAGGCAATGGGAAGCTGTTCTTGGTATGTTCCCGACTGCCAGCTACCCCGATGCAGTCGTTTACATGGAGCGTCTCAAAAAGCGCGATGCGCTGAACTGGTGGGCGCTGGCGATTACTGAGACTGTGGACAAGGCCAAGCGTCCAAGTTGGCAGTACATGAAAGCCGTCCTGGAGAGCTGGCTTGCGGCCGGGCATCCAACGACGCAGGGTAAAAACGGCACCGACCCCGCCAAGAAAAAGCCCCAGACTGGCCTGATTAGGAGCGCATCACTTGACGGTGCTGAATGGATTTACACCGACATCGCGACGGGTCAGGAAGTGCGACGGGAACGACGCGAGACGGAGGAACTATTTTGAACCCGGAACTTGTGCAATATGACGTTCTCGCCCGCGAACTGCTCCAACGCGTTGTTGCGGAAGTGGAGCCAGTCGAGATCAGAGAATGGCTACAGCGCCAGATCGCGCGTTTAGGCGGTGGAGATGAAAACGCGGCGATGGCATGGAAAGACAGCTTCGACTGGTACGATGCGTTGCTTGAGAAACGCGACGCGCTGGCGCAGCTTCCGGTCAACGAGCGCCGCCTGGTTGACTGGCCCTGGGCGTCATGGAACAACCTGATCGACCCGCTAGAGCCGGGTATGCTGGCATCCATCGCTGCGCCGGACGGACAGGGTAAGACAATTGTCGTTGAATGCCTGGCCGAGCATTGGGCGTCACGGCGGTTGAAAGTTGTCTTTGTCCACTACGAGCTAAACCGGGCGCTGATGATGGACAGGCGCACGGCGCGCCATACCAGCATCTTGGTTCGGACGCTGAAAAGCGGCATGATGACGATGGCGCAACGTGACGCGGTACGCCAGGTGCGGCCCCGCTTGCTGGCGTGGGATGGTGAGATCACCTATCTCCACACGCCCGGCTGGACGATGGAGCGCACCGTCCAGGAATTGAGCAAGCTTCACGCTGATGGCCGCTGCGACGTGGTTGTGATTGACTACCTGGAAAAAGCGGCTGCGAGTACACGCCAGGTGGCGCTGTTCGGCCAAAACGTCTACGCTCGTCAAGGCGACGATGTGGAGCGGCTGAAGACATTTGCGGAGAGCAATGAGGTTCCGGTCGTGATGGTTGCGCAGATGAAAAAAGCCGGGAAGGAGACAGACTGGCAAAAAATGGATCGCAACGACATGGGAGGAAGCGCCGCAAAATCCGACAAGGCCAATCTGGTTGTGCTTCTCAAGCGCGACCGCGACGACGACGGCAGCTATAGCAATACCGTCCACGTTCAGGTGGACAAAAACACGATGGGCGCCACTGGTGCATTTGACCAGTACATGCAGCCCGAATTTTTCCGCATTGCCGATATCTATCGGCAGCAACTCAACGACAATCCCGCCAGTTCACGCTGAATGTTTCACGTGAAACATTCTGACACACCCAACACAAGGAGAAACATCATGGACACTACGAACGCATTGGAGCGCCTGGCAACCATCACCCCTCACCGCTATCCTCAAGGCTCGACTGTCGAGCGCCGCCCCGATGGGCGCGTGTTCGTTTGGTTCCCGCGAGGCGTGCGCCACACCGTCACGTTCACCGTGCCTGCGTGCTGCCC
>JAYRVL010000573.1:0-2131 GCA_041918575.1 Anaerolineae bacterium
CCCCTTCCAGGTGACCCCGACCTTCACCCTGCGCTGGAGCGGTCGCGACCGGCCTGGCTCCGGCGTCACCGGTTATGATGTGCAGACCCGGTCCGGGCGCAGCGGAACCTGGCGAACGATCGCCACCAACGCCCAATCCACCTCCATTCAAGTGACCGGTCAGATCGGGCAAACCACCTATGTGCGGGTGCGGGCACGCGATGCGGCCGGCAACGTCGGCGCGTACAGCGGCGGCGACGGCGACAGCGCCACCTACATCAACGGCGTTACCAACGGGGAGTTCGAGACCGGCAGTTTCAGCGGCTGGCACACGGCCGGCGCCCTGCCCACCAGTCTGGCGCCGCCGCCTTCGCCTTTGCCCGCCGGTGTGGGCGCCTACAGCGCTCTCCTGGGCAGCCCCGCCTACGGCCGCGGCTATCCCAATCCGGTGGTGCCCGTGGGCAACGCCGCCATCAGCCAGACGGTTACGGTCCCCCTGGCGTCGGAATGGCCGGCCATGCGCCTTTCCTTCTGGTATCGCGTCTTCACCTACGACATCGTCTATCACCCAACACGCCAGAAATTCTACGACTCGTTCGAGGTCTTTGTCCTGAGCAGCGCCGGCGTGACCATGACGCAACTGCTGCAAGATGGCAACCGTGACCTGAGCCTGGTGGGGCCGGACAAGCCGGTGATTGACCTGGGGTGGAAATACGCCAGTTTCGATCTCAGTCCCTACGCCGGGCAAACGATCCGATTGTGGTTTGGTAATTTCAATCGGCAAGATGGATATTACAACACCTACACCTACCTGGACAGCGCGAGAATTACGACGCCGGCGCGACGCACCCTGTACCTGCCGGCGGTAAGGTGAGGACGGAGATTGGAGATTGGAGATTAAAGAGCGGGGAATAAAGAGCGGGGAGTGGAAATGGCGGTAATGGCCGCATCAGCGGTGGATCTTGAACAACTGCATGCCCAGGGCATGGAACACTACCGGCGTCGCGAGTGGCGATTGGCGCTGGAGTACTTCACGCGCCTGAAGAAAATGCAGCCGGCGCGCCAGGACCTGGATGAGCTGTTGGACGAGGTACGCTGGTTCTTGCAGTTGGAGTCCATGCAAGCGGCCGCCAGCAGCACGACCGAGGCTGCGCCCACGAGCAAACCCTACAGCGCCGGGCTGGCTGGCCGGCGCTGGCTGCTGCTTGCCCTGGCCGCGGCGGCCCTGCTACTCCTGGTGGCCTTTTTCATTCCCGGCGGCATTCGCCAGCGCTGGTTCAACGGCGAGCAGCAGCAAATGGCCGATCTGTACAATCGCGGCATCGCCCTGCTCAGCGCCGGCGACTATGATGGCGCCATTCGCGATTTCGAGGCCATTCTGCAGTTGGATCCGGGCAACCTGGAGGCGCAGGCCGAGCGCGATCGCGCCACGCGGCTGCGCACCCTGGCGCAGTTCTACGCGCAGGCCCAGACCGCCATTGCCGATGAGCAGTGGGACGCCGCGGCCGATTTCCTCGAACAACTCCTGGCCCTCGATCCCACCTATTCCACCGATGCGCAGAGCCTGCTGGCCCAGGTCGAACGTCAACAGACGCTGCTGGGCTTCTACAACGCCGGACAGCGCTACTACGACCAGGGGCAATGTCCGGAGGCCCTGGCGCAGTTCGAACAGGTGCGCAGCCTCGATCCCACCTTTCGCGCCGAGGGGGTGCAGGAATACCTCTTCAACTGCTATCTGAACGAGGGCCGCCGCCGCATCAGCGCGGCGGGCGCCTCAGAGGAAAACATCAAATCGGCCATCGAAAGTTTTGGCCGCGCGCTCAGCCTGCGTCCGAAAAATGTGCAGGCCACCGAAGAGCGCCAACTGGCAAGCTATTACCTCGATGGCGTGCGTTCCTACAACCTGGGCGACTGGAATCAGGCCGAAGGGCGTCTGCGCACAGTCTACGATACGCGCAACGACTACGCCGGCGGGCAAACCGCCCAACTGCTCTACCTGATCTACCTGCGGCGGGCCGATCAGTCCATGGCCCTGACGCAGTACGTAGCCGCGCTGGAGGATTATCGCCGCGCCCTGGCGCTCGAGGTCAAAGACAAAACCACAGCCCAGGCCGGAGAAAACGCAGCCCTGCAGGCGCTCGCCCCCCCCCCC
>JAYRVL010000574.1:0-2644 GCA_041918575.1 Anaerolineae bacterium
ATTTCGGGCAAGCACCCGGGTCAATCATTGCTACCCAAGACCATAGGGTCGGCCATTTACGTCCTCGCCCCTGACGGCGCGCAAGGTGTAATTGGGTTCGGACCGACACTGAACGATGCTTCCGAACGACTAATACACTTTTTTGCGATTGGCGACCCCCTGCCGGCTGATGCGATCAACTGGCATTTCTGGGTCCCCCCTCAATTCTGCCTGGTT
Organism: Anaerolineae bacterium; assembly: GCA_041918575.1. GTDB lineage: Bacteria > Chloroflexota > Anaerolineae > SSC4 > Amarolineaceae > Amarolinea. The sequence continues at coordinate 217 of JAYRVL010000574.1, forward strand.
CCAAGTAAAGACGAAGCGATACCAGACAGGATAGGGAGCGGGCTGCAAGAGTGTCCAGGCAGCACAAGCTACATCGTCAAGCGAACGACCGGATCTCAGCAAGGCAAGGACACGAGCAGGATCGCTGAAGGGATCCAGCGTGTCGCGCGCGCGCCCGCCCAGCCCAAAACGCGGGAAGGACAGGGCATCTATCGCCTGGCCGATGGGCGCTGGGAGACGTTCAAGGGCCCAGGCCAGAGCTGGTTGCAGGATGTCCCGGATATCGCCGTCGTCGATGTCCCCAAACAACGGGCGCTGTTCCTGTTCAGAAAGCCCCTCGCGCAGATTGAATCAAGCGCTGACTACGAAGTCCTGACGGATGGCGTGTTTGATCTGCGCGGCCTGGCCTGGAAGCCGCAAGCGGCGATTTTTGTGGCCACACCGCATGGCGCCGACGGGATTCTGTCACTTTCGCACCACGGGCAGGTCATTCCCATTGACAGGGCGGTGCGGAGCAGCGCCGATCGTTCTGTGTGGGTCCCGCCGGGATTCGAGATGATCCGGGAACAACGGGAATGGGGAAGCGGATTCCACGAGCATATCGCTGTTGCCGGCCATCGTGTGGCCCAAATGGTGCGCTCCACCTTGCAGGGAGATAGCGCCGATTTTCCGGCGGATGCCCGGCTGATCAAGACCCGTCGCGCCAGGCCGCTTGTGGGCGAAGAATTGGTGTACACCACGCGTGAGCAGCCCGATGTCGAAGTGCGGGCGTCTTATCAGTTTTGGGACGAAGTCCCGGATTTTCGGACGGTTCACGTGCCAGAGGGAGGAGCTCTCTTCCTGTTTGAAGAGTATTTTGCAGGATCGTACCAGGGACGAATCGAAATAGTCACTGGCAGCCGTAGTGATCTCGGCGACCTGTCCTGGACGCCCAAGTTGGCGGCCTTTGCTGCCGCGCCGGCAGGGCCAGATGGCATACTTGGTTACCAACCGGAGTTGCGCGTGTTCGCTCCGGGAACCAGCGACCTACCCGCAGATGTGAGCGTCTGGTTTCCTAAGGGGTACAGGGTATCAGACCGGATCGACCCCGCCTATCTCAGGTATATAAGCGGACAGCCAGACGGAAGTCCGGTCGGGTTATCATTATCCGACGTGATCGTCGAGCGTTATGCCGGCATTCTCTCTTCGGGTGAGGGTTACGGTCTGACCATCGAGCGCACGCAGAGCGAACTGCGGGGCGCCGGCGACGAATTGCGCTTTGGCGGCGAATTGTTGCGACCGGATCGCTGGTATCATCTGGCTCAAACCTGGGACAGCCAGACCGAAATCCTGCAATGGTACCTGAACGGTCGCCCGGTAGGGCAGGCGAAATTATCGAAAGGCGTGTTGGGGAGTGTCGATTCGTGGGTGCTGGGCCGATGCTTTCGCGGCGCCATCGCCCAGGTGCGGGTATGGAACAGCGCCCGCACACTCGAACAGATCCGCGACGACCGCTATCCCGCCACGACCCCGGCCGAGGCGCCAGCCCTGGATCTCTTTGCGCAGGGGTTCGATGTCTGGCAGGCGCCGCCTGATGCCGTCGTCGTCAGCGCCGATCTGCCCGCAGCCCCGGCCGACAGCGTGCTGGTCAAACGCATGCAGCAACAGGTGGAGGCGGAAAACGCCCACAAGTTGCTGGCTGCCCACCAGCAAGCAACGGCCCAGAAGATCCTGGCCCACAAGCAGGCGCAGCGAAAATTGGCGCTGGCCCGACAACAGGCGCGCCGTGATGTACATTCTAAAGGGATGAACTTTCTCTGCTTTGTCAGAGGGAGTGATGTGGTGTGCAGCTGGCCCAAGTCTGATCAGGACCCCGAGCTATGGTCTTATGATCCAGACATTCGAGTCACGGATGCGGTGGCAGTTGTGAATGGCGAAGGGCAAAGGTGTTGTTATACGACCATCGATGGACGAGCCTGGCTTGTATACGAGCGGGCAAATCTCTATGAAATTGCCACTTCTCTTCCAAATCCTCCCCTGTCTCTGACCTGTGATGCTTCTGGAACCAATGATCTGGCAAAGGTTTCAGGGCAGATCTACACTGGCATTTATTGGGTGGAGGCAAATGGCGCCGTTTGCCGTACCTGGCATCGGATCGGTCCTTGGCAGGATCGTAAGCCCGGTGACCGTCAACAGTTATTCGATATGCCAGCGCCGTTGGGGCGCCCAAAAGCTTGGGACCTGGCCCTGGACACCGAGAGACAAATCCTATACTGGACGAATGGCTGGGAGCTATATAAAAGCAGCGTCAATGACAATAAGCCTGCGGGATTCGAAATCGTGGTACCCCACGTTGTCTCGCCTTTCCCGGCGGCCGTCGCTGTCGCGCCAAATGGCGCACTGCTCTGGCTGGACGCAGAGGATGAGATGGTGCGGATGGTGCAGTATGATGCGTGGAAATCGAAGTTTG
>JAYRVL010000575.1:0-4775 GCA_041918575.1 Anaerolineae bacterium
AGACAAATGAACCCTTACGTTGCCAGCCTGGTTATGGCCTTGCTGGTACTCCTGGTGCTGCCGACCCTGGCCGATTTGCCGCAGAGCCGCGCGGCGGCGCCCCAATGGCACGACGCCACCGAAACACCAGCCGCGGAAGAAGAGATACACACGTAGATGGTTTTCATGGACCCACGCGACGCGCGGCTTTATCAGGCCTGGGTCGCCGACATCAACCAGATGGAACTGTCCGGTTCTGACGCCAACCTCAACGTGATCGTGCAGATCGGGTTCAACGCCGGTCACACCTATCGCTACTACGTGACCCTTGACCAGAAAAAAACCGAGATTCGCTCGCCGTGCGCCACCGCCCCCAATGGCGAGACGGTCAACCCAGGCGACCCCGATGCCCTGCATGATTTCATCACCTGGGGCAAGACCAATTTCCCGGCCGACCACTACGCCATCGTCCTGGCCGGCCACGGTCAGGGTTGGCAGAGCACGATGTTGTTTGACAATCTCGACCACCTGACCCTGGCCGAACTGAGCAGCGGCTTGGGCGCACTGGGCGCCAAGTTCGACGTTGTTCTCTTCTACTCCTGTCTCATGGGCCAGATCGAGGTGGGGCATCAGCTTGAGGGTCGGGCCACGATGATGGTTGCCAGTGAAGAAGTGACCCTGACGGTCTTTCCGTGGCAGGGTTTTATCACCAAGCTCAAGAACAACACCGGCTGGAACGCCGGCCAGTTTGCCGATACCGCCGCACAAGACTTCGCGGCCAGGCTGCGCCTCCGCCCAACAGCAACGCCCTTGTCATCCATGCCACGGATCAGAATCATCAGGATATGGGCGTCTTTATCAGCCAGCGCACCGGCGTTGGGATCACAGCCAGCCGGTCGCTGGAGACTCGCGCGTCGGCCCGCATCAACTATGGAGCCGGCCCCTGCCCGGCGCGCTGAGAATGCCCGGTATGTGGGAATGACAACGGCCCCGGGCCGCCGCTGAACGGTGGCCCGGGGTCGCAGCATGAATTTGGCGTGCGCGTCTGCGTCTACTCGTAGCGCAGCGCGTCAATCGGATTCAAGGCCGCGGCCCGGCGCGCCGGGTAGATGCCGAAGAAAAGGCCGACCAGCAGCGAAAAGCCGAGCGCCAGCAGCACGGCATCGAGCGTTACGGCCGCACTCAGCAGACCGGTCAGGCTGACGAGCAGCGCCAGGCCAACCCCCAACCCCAGGCCCACCAGCCCGCCGATGACGCTGATGACCAACGCCTCGACGATGAACTGCCACAGGATGTCTTGCTGGCGTGCGCCCACCGCCTTGCGCAGACCGATCTCCTTCGTGCGTTCGGTCACACTGACCAGCATGATGTTCATGATGCCGATGCCGCCCACCAACAGCGAGATGCCGGCAATGGCCGCCAGGAAGATTGTCAGCAGGGTGGTGATCGTGGACAGCGTGTCCAGGAACGACGCCTGGTTCAGGATGCTGAAATCGTCCGCGCTGCCGTCCGCCTTCAGTTGATGGCGCTCCCGCAGCAGGGTCGCCGCACGCTGCTGAATGGCGTTCAGGTCTTCGCTGTTGTGCGCGGCCAGGGTGATGGCAGACACCTGGTAGCTCTTGCCATCGGGCGTGCGGCCGCCGAACAGCCGCTGCTGCGCCACCGAAATGGGCACGAAGGCGCGGTCATCCACCGAACCGAACGCGCCGCCGCCCTCAGGCGTCAGGACGCCAATCACGCGCAGCGTCTGATTCTTGATGCGCACCGTCTGCCCCACCGCCTCACCGCTGCCAAACAGGTCCTGCGCCAGGTTGGCGCCGAGAACCACCACCGGCGCCGCGCTGCGCACCTGGTCGTCTGTCAAAAAACTACCCTGCGCCAGGGTCAGCGTGTTGACCGCCTGATAAGCCGGGGTGACGCCAACCACATTGGCCTGCTTGTCGGCCGCGGCCGCCACCACGCTGGCCGACGCGCCCATCTGCGGGGCCACGCCCGTCACCGGCAGATTGAGCGCCGCCACCGCGTTGGCGTCGTCCAGGGTCAGCGTCTGCGCGGCGGTGTTCATGCCCGGCGTTCGAACGCTCAGGCGGCCGGGCATGATCGTCAGCACGTTGGTACCGATGGCCTCCACCTGGCCGGTGATCTCGGCGCTGGCGCCGTTGCCCACCGCCATCAGCGCCACCACCGAAGCCACACCGATGATGACCCCCAACATGGTCAGCAGCGAGCGCATCTTGTTGGCCAGCAGGCTGCCGAGGGCCATGCGCGTGATTTCCCACACATTGATCACCCCGGCGTCGTCGGCCAGGGGCGCCAGAACCGTTTCTGGCTCGACCGGCGCCGCCAGCGCGGGCCGGATCTGGGTCAAGGCTGTCATTGGATCACCTCCTGGTCGCGCAGCTCATCCTGGATCAGGCGACCATCGCGCATCGTCAGCACACGCCGCGCGGTCGCGGCCACATCGGCCTCATGCGTCACCAGCACCACCGTCAGCCCCTGCTGGTGGTTGAGGCGCTGCAAGATGCTCATGATCTCCACGCTGGTCTTCGTATCGAGCGCGCCGGTCGGCTCGTCGGCCAGGATGATGGCGGGGCTGCCCACCAGCGCGCGGGCAATTGCCACGCGCTGCTGTTGGCCGCCGCTCAGTTCGTTGGGGCGATGATGCACGCGGTCGGCCATCCCCACAATGCCCAGGGCGGCCAGGGCGCGCTGATGACGCTCTGCGCTTCCCACGCCCCGGTAGATCAACGGCATCTCCACGTTGCGCAGGGCCGATTGGCGGGCCAGCAGGTTGTACTGCTGGAAGACAAAGCCCAGCTTACGCGCCCGCACCAGCGACAAATCCGCGCTGCCCAGTTTTTCCACATCGATGCCGTCCAGTTGGTACGCGCCCGCGCTGGGCGTGTCCAGGCAGCCGACCAGGTTCATCAAGGTGCTCTTGCCGCTGCCGCTCGGCCCCATGATGGCGACGAACTCGCCCCGTTGAATCTCGAACGACACCCCCTGCAGGGCGTTCACTTCGACATCGCCCATCCGGTAGGTCTTGCGCAAATCATGCACCGCAATGATCGGTGTCATCACTTTGTGGTCCTCACTTTCTTGCTCTTGGCGCCTGTCTTCATAACCTGACATTACCTGACATTCGCCTCGATAACGCGCTCCAAGAGTGTTATTCGGACAGGCTATTACTGCCCGAACAAACCGCCCGCGCGCGGGCGGCTGGCGCCGGTCGGCAGCGCCACGATCTGCATCCCGTCCGTCAGGCCGCTGATGATCTCCGTGGAAACGCCATCGCTCAGCCCGATCTGGACATCCACCTCAATGACGGACTGGCCGTCTGCGCCTGGCGTCTGCACCACGCGACCGGCGCCCTTGGGCAGCAGCGCCGTATTGGGCGCCAGCAGCACGTTCTCTTTGCGCTGCGTGATGATGCTGATATTAGCGGTCATGCCCACCTTGACGCGGTCGTCGCTGTTGCGAAAATCAACGCGCACCGCGTAGGTCACCACGCCGTTGGTGGACTGGCCGGCCGGGGCGATGAAGGTCACACGACCCTCCCCCTGCCAACCGGCCAGCGAGTCAATCGTCACCGTCACCGCTTGGCCCAACTGCACCTGGACCACATCGTTTTCGCTCAGCTTGAGATCCACGTGCTGCTCGCTCTGCGCCACCAGGCCCACCACGCCCAGGCCGGTGTTCACGAAGCTGCCCGGCACGATGTTGACCGCGGTCACCACCGCGTCGAACGGCGCGGTCAGCGTGGCGTTGTCCAGGTTGAGCTGCGCCTGCTTCAGGCTTTGCTCGGCCTGCGTCACCGCGGCCTGTTGAATCAGCATGTCCGTGGCGCTGGCCGGCGCGCTCAGCTTCTCCAGATTGGCTTTGGCCTGATCCAGGTTGGCCTGCGCCGCCCGCAGGTCTTCCGACCGGGGATACAGCTTGGCCAGGACCGATTTGGCCTGCGCCAGTTGGTAGGCCGCCGTGGCAAGCTGCGACGCTGCATCGGTGTCGGTCGTCGCCGCCTGCGCTTCGTAGTTCGCCGTGGCTTGCTCGTAGTCCAGCGTGGCTTTCTGTAGCTCAACCGCTTCTGGTAAACGCCCGACATCGGCCCGCCAGGCCACGACATCGTACTTGGCCTGCGCCTGCTGCAAGGCGGCCGCGGCCTTCTCCTGGGCCACGCGCACCGATTCCAGCTTGGTGTTCGCGGCGCCAGCCGACTTGACCGCCGCATTGTAGGAAGCCTGCGCGCTCTTGACATTGGCCTGCGCTGCGGCCAGTTCGGCCGCGGTTGGCCCGGCCAGCAGCTTGTCGTAGTTCGCCTGCGCTGACGCCGCCTGCGCCTGCGCCGCGCTGATGTCCTGTGGTCGTGCGTTTCCCTGCCGGGCCTGGGTCAGCCGCGCCTGCGCTGCAGCCAATCCTGCTTCAGCGTTCGTCCGTTGAATCTCGAGCTGGCGTGTGTCGAGTCGCGCCAGGGCCTGGCCGGCCACGACCCGATCGCCCTCAGCCGCCAGCACCTCCACCACACTGCCGCTCATCTGAAAACCGACATCGAGCGCCTGGCCGGCTTCGATCGTGCCACTGCCGTAAACCGTGGCGCTGATCACCCCGCGCGTCACTGCCACCGTCGCCGGCCCATCCGCCTTGACCGTCGCCGCGCCCTGGTTCATCCACAGCGCAATCGCCATCACCAGGATCACTACGCCGATTCCGACCAGCAGCCAGTTCCCGTGCAGCCCCCGACGTGTTCTTGTGTTCGTTGTCATCGTCATTTCTCCCATTTCTAATCTCCGGTCTCTAAT
>JAYRVL010000576.1:0-3880 GCA_041918575.1 Anaerolineae bacterium
CCTACGGGTTGCAAAACGATGAGGCCGGCGATTGATTGCTCAGGCCCTGAAGGTTGAGAGTTCTACTTGAACAGCTCGCGGGCGATGATGGTGCGCTGAATTTGCGACGTGCCTTCGTAGATTTGGTAGATCTTGGCGTCGCGCATCAGCTTTTCCACCGGATATTCGGCGCTGTAGCCATAGCCGCCGAAAACCTGCACCGCGTCGGTCGCCGTTTTCATCGCCATGTCCGCGCAAAACGCTTTGGCAAACGCCGATTCCTTGGCGTTGGGCTGGCGCTGATCGGCCAGCCAGGCGGCCTGCCAGGTCAACAGGCGGCCTGCGTGGATATGCATCGCCATGTCGGCAATCATGAAACTGATGCCCTGGAACGCGGCGATGGGCTGTCCGAACGCCTTGCGCTCCTTGGCGTATTTGATCGCTTCTTCCATGGCCCGGCGCGCCACGCCAACGGCGCCGGCGGCTACGGGCGGCCGCGATTTGTTGAACACTTCCATGGCCACCTTGAACCCCGCGCCCTCAGGCCCGATGCGGTTGGCTGCCGGCACTTCCACATCTTCCAGGATCACCTCGCTCGTCCAACTGGCGTGCTGACCCATCTTTTCGATCGGTTTGCTCGTCTTGACGCCCCAGCCGCGTTCTACAATGAAGAAATTCAGCCCGCGGTGCCCGCCGGTCGGATCTACCTTGGCCAGAACTACGAACAGATCGGCCACCGGACCGTTGGTAATCCAGGTCTTGGCGCCATTGAGAACGTACTTGTCCCCGCTCCGTAAGGCCACCGTCTTGATGCCGGCCACATCGGAGCCGGCGCCTGGCTCGGTGACGCAGTAGGCGGGCATTTTGCGGTTGTCCATCACCCAACCACCCAGGTACTGCATCTTCTGCTCTTCGCTGCCGCCAATGATGATCGGCAGGCAGGCGAGTTGGTTGAGCATGGTTGCCGTCTGTATTCCGGAGCAGGCCCAGGCCAATTCCTCGGCCACGATACACTCCTCCAGGACACCCACGCCCGGCCCGCCATACGCCTCGGGCACATTCAGGTTCATGAGACCGATTTCCTGGGCTTTGTTGATGATCGGCCAGGGATATTCGCCGCTCTTGTCGTAGTGTTCGACAACGGGCAGAATCTCCTTGACCGCAAAGTCATGCGCCAGGTCGCGCAGCATACGCTGCTCATCGGTCAGGGTAAAGTCAATCATGGTGAAGCCTCCACAACTGTGTAACTGATCGCCGTTGATCATCAGATCGCACGGTGGGCGAGAAACGAAGGAAATTTGCGGACTTTGATGACGCCCCGCGTCATCAGTGTACCATACAACGCGGCCATCTGGCAACTTCGGGCCTGCCATGCTCCAATGGCCTATTTCCACTTCTGGTCAAACATGCTACAATAGGGCTTGCTGTTCAGCCAGTTTTGACGGCAAAGCCGCAGCAACCACTGCGCAGACTCAGGCGCTCCGTCGAGTCATCGGCCAGACGCCGACTCAATGCACATCTCAGCTGGATCATCGTTATCTGCATGCGTCGAAAGGAAAAATCTCTATGTTGAGAAAATCAACCTATGTTGCGCTGGGCGCTGTCCTGGCGATTGCTGGCGTACTCGCCCTGTTCGCTTTTTCGTCTGGCCCCAGGACGTCGCGTTCGTCATCGGCATCATCCACTGTGCCGCATGCCCTTTCCATTGGCGTGCAGCCGGCTGTCACCACCACCTCGCTCAATGCCACCGTCAGCGTGAATGTGGTCATCACCGACGCCGCTGACCTGGGCGCGTTCGAGTTTACCCTGTCCTTCGCCCCGGCGGTTGTTTCTGTCACCGATGTGCAGCTCGGCGCCTTCCTGGGAAGCAGCAGCCGTCCGGCTTATGCCCTCGGCCCGCACATTGACAATAACGCCGGCGCGATCTCCTTTGGCGGTTACACGTTGGGCGCTTCACCGGCCGGCCCCAATGGCGCAGGCGTACTCGCCACCATTACCTTTCACGCGCTGAGCGTGGGCAGCAGCGATCTGATCTTCACGCACAGCTTGGTCACCGACCGCCTGGCAGCCATTCAGGCGGTGACGACGCAGCCCGGCCAGATCATTGTGTCTGGCGCGACGCCAACGCCAACCACGCCGCCGACTTCCACCCCAACGCCGACGGATCAGGCCACGGCCACGCCAACCACAGCGCCGACATCCACCCCAACGCCGACGGATCAGGCCACGGCCACGCCAACGCCGTCTGCCACCTTCACGGCTGCGCCCAGCGCGACGCCAACCCGCACGCCCACGCGCACGCCTAAACCGACCAAGACCAGGACGCCGACGCGCACCGCCACGGCTACCGCGACGGCGACTGCGGGCACGCCGCCGCCGCCCACCGCGACGCCAACAGCCACTCCATCACCGGCGCCGACGGCCACACCGACGCTGACTCCCACGGCTGGGCCATCGCCCACGCCCACGGTCACGCCGACGCGCACACCCAAGCCGACCAAGACCCCGACCCGCACCGCTACGCCCACATCCACCCCAACGGACGGGCCAACGCCCACGCCCACGCCCACGACGCCCGTGTTCAACACCGGATTCCTCAGCCCAACAGCCAATCAGCCCACGGTGGGCGGCGACGCCAACGGCTATGAGATCAATCCGACCAACGCATACGCCGATGATGGTCTCTTTGCGGCCGATATGAACAGCGGTACCGGCGCCAGCACGAGCTGCACCTCGCCGCGCAAGGATCGGCATCTGTTCTACGATTTCAACGTGACATTGCCCGGCTCTGCAACCATCACCGGCTTGGAAGTGCGGTTGGATGCTGGCGCCGACAGCACCGCGGGTGCGCCGTTCCTGTGCGTGCAATTATCGGCCGATGGCGGCGCCACCTGGACCACACCGCAAGTCACCGGCGCGCTCGGTACGACAGAGGCAACCTTCATCGTCGGCGGCAGCGCCAATCCCTGGGGCCGCACCTGGACCGTCGCCAACTTCAGCAACGCCAACTTCCGCGTGCGCGTCGCCTCCGTGGCAGCAGCCACGGACCGCGACTTCAACCTGGAGTACGTAGCCTTGAGGGTACACTACTATTGAATGCCGTGATCGGTAGACCGCTCTCGCGGTCCCAGTCGCGGGCGGCGTAATACTCGTCCATGATGAGCTTGAAATCGGGCAGCGAGCCGGCCGCGCCGCCGCTGGGGCGCGCCTGCGTGAGCAGGCGTGTGGGGAGAGTGTCGTCCGCCGGCCGGATGCCATAACGTGCGTTGATCTGCCGCTTCAGGTTGAACAGGCGCGCGCCCACGGTCAGCACATCGTCGGCGGACCAGCGCCAGCCGGTGGCCGGATTGACAATGGCGGCCATTTCCACCGGCCCAACGTGTCCCTTGATGATGAACTTGCACAACCCCAGTGGATTGAAAACGCTGACATAGTTTTGATAACGAACGGCCAGCGCGCCCGATCCCACCTGGTCCAGGCGATCAGGGTCACCAGGAAGGTCCAATCCTGCGACGCGCTGCCCATAGCCCGGCCAGTAAGAGCACGATTCCATGTGACAGGCGCCGCGGTTGGCCGTGGCGTAGTTGGCGGTCATCGAGAGAAAGGCGCGCGGGTCGTGGTAAGGCAGCTCCAGGCCCTTGACCGTGAGATCGAGATCGGGCGCAGCCAGCGCGATCGCCAGGCGATGCACCCCTTCGGCCAGGCGGTCGCCGAATCCGGCCCGCCGTGCAATGGCGTGGACGCAGGCCACGATGGCCGCGGCATTGCCCCATTCGAGCCGCAGACCATCCGTATCGGCCGAGGTGAGCAGCCCAGTCTCGAAAGCCTCGAACGCACAGGCAATCACCGCGGCGGTGGAAATGGTGTCCAGGCCGTAGTCGTTGCACAGGTAGTTGATATA
>JAYRVL010000577.1:0-20844 GCA_041918575.1 Anaerolineae bacterium
CGTCGGTAAAATTGCCGGCAATGGCAATGTTGACCGCGTTGTAGATGTAGGACTCGGCGCGCGACACGACCTCGGTCAGCGGATTGGTTTGCTGAATCGCGCCGTCCACCGTGATGAAATACTGATGGACGATGGCCGGCCAGCGATTGCGCTGCGCCGCGGCCACGCGGTTTGCGCCGATCTCCGGTCGCACGGCCGTATGGTTGACCACCAGGAACTGAATGTCGCTCTGCGGCCGCTGAATCAGCGCGCCGGCATCGCGTGGCAGGCTGTTGGCAATGTCCTCGATGGCCGGCTGCGGAATACGGACGCCCACGCCGCCGTTCCGCTTGATCTGTTCTTCCAGTTGCTTGATGCGCGCCTGCAGTTGCCCGATCTGCTGCTGCGCCTCCAGGGCCTGCGCGCCGGCCAGGCGCAAGCGCACGGTGTTCTGTTGCAGTTCCAGCGCCACGCGCTGGAAATACTGCGTCTGCAGTCCGCTCTGCGTGTCCCGGTATTCCTCGGTGATGGGATAGCCGGCCACATCGAGACCAAAGCGTCGGAACCAATCCAGGAAGGGGCCACGCACTGTCTTCTTGGTCTCCGGGAAGAACTGCTCGACCGGCGGCGCCTGGTCAGATTGGCTGGCCTTCACTTCCACCGCCACGGTCAGCGGCGGGCTGCCGCGCGACCGGAACCAGGCCACGCCTTCCTTCACCAGGTCCCAGCGCAGGGTGTATTTTGCGGCCTGCGTGGGCACGGCCAGTTTCGCGGCCGCAAAAGTTACTTCGCTGTCGGCCGGCGCATCGTTGGGCAGTTCGGTGCGCAGATCGCCGTTGGTAAAAGCGACTTCGGCGCCGCTGGCGTCCAGCCAATGGTAACCGAGGCGCACCGGGTTGGCGCCGGCTTTGGGCCAGGTCTTACTGCCCTCGTTGCGTACGCGCAGCGTGACGGTTGCCACACTGCCGGCGGTGAGCACGGCGGGCGTCGTGTGCTGCACGAAGCGAGCCTGGATTTCCGGCCGTTGCTGCAGCTTGTCGGGCCAGGTGTGGCGCCACTTGATCGCCTCACGGAAGTCTTCGATGACGCCCTGCTTGCCGTCTATGCCCCAGCGGTCGCCGGCCACCTGCGGCCAGCGGTACAGGACCAGGGCGCGAATCACCTGGTTGCCGGGCTGCCGGTTCCACCAGTCAATTTCGCCGTAGGCGCGCTGCACCCATGTCGTGTTGCGATTGGTCCAGGCAATGTCTCCCTGGTCCGTTTCGGTGATGTAGCAGGGCAGGCTGCGCATGGAAGCAGGCACGGCATTGAGAAAATCCTGGTACGTCCGGAAGTTGTAGCGGCGATTTTGGAAGGGGGCGTTCATCGTCGCGTCGCTGGCCACCAGGTTGGGATCGTCGCCGTGGGTGTAGGCGTGCAGGGTAAAGCCGTCGCAGTTGGTCGGGCCGAGCAGCTTGAGGATGTCGGCAAAGTAGAGCACCCAGTCGCCGTTGGGATTGCCGGGATAGGTCGTGGAAGGGTTCCAGGGCGCCACACCGCCCACCAACACCTGGGCCTGCGGCTGCACCTGGCGCATGGCCTCGCGACACTGGCGGTAGCAGCGAGCATACAACTCTGGTGTGATGACCTCGCCGCCCGCGCCGCCGGCCCGTTCCACCGGGTGATTCATCTCGTTGCCGATGATCCAGATCGTGCAGCCGCGCGAATTCTGCACAAAATTGGCGCAGCGGCGGGCAAAGTCGCTGTAGCGATCCGAGCGCGGGATCGTACCGGCCGGCTCGTAGCCGTTGTTCAAGCGCACCATGACGCCGAAGCCCCGGTTGCCGTAGTCGCTGTAGTCGCGCCCGCCGCGGTCGTTGGGATCCGCGCCGATCGCTTCGGTGAAGAGAATCCAGCCTTTCGCGCCGGCCTGCTCCATCACCCATTCGCCGCCGGGATCATGGAGACCGTAGATAAAATCCGATTGATAGGAATCGCTGGGCATGACTGCTGCCTCCCCGGCGCCCCACGAGGCGCCGCTGTGGTTGAGTGTTCGATGTAATCGTCGCACCGAGGCGGATGCGGTGGCGCCTATTATACACGAATCAGAGCTGAATGTCGAAGAGTTCGCGGGTCTCAGCGCAGCCGTTGGTTGCGGTCGAATTCCTGGCGCGCCTGGGCGAGCAGCGTCTCATCGCGCCAGCACGAGGGCAGAATGAACACCGCGGGTTTCGTCACCTGCTGGCCGCGCAGATAGTAGTAGTTGACGCGCTTCGATGGCAGAAAGTACTCATGCTGCAGCGCCGACAGGAAGTCCGCGATCTGCTGTTGAAGCCCAGCGATCGGCGCTGGACGGTGTATCCAGCCGTTGGCCGGACAGGGCGATTTCTCACATTGGCACTGGATGAGAATGCCCCGTTCCATCAGGCTGATCTCGCGAACCGCCAGGGTCCGGCTGGTCGAGCGCATCACAAAGGCCACGATGCGCGGCGTATCTTCGTAGATCTCCAGGTTGATCTCGACCGCTTTGAGCACAGAGACGGCCGGCGCGGCTGGCCGCGCCGGCTTGGCGGCGGGGCGCTTCTGCCCAACGGGGCCTGACGCCGCAGGTTTGGCGCTCGCTTTGGGCGGCGGCGGCGGGGGAGGCGGCGCTGTGACGACCGGCGGCGGCGGCGTTTTCTTCAGCGTCGCCGGCTGGCCGGCATCGGCATGGCACAGCGTCTGATGCTCAGCGCAGGCGCCGCGGCCGCAGGTGGGACAGACGCGCAAGCTGGCCCGGCAAACAGGCTGTTCGCACACCACGCACACCGCCATCTGATCTGCGCATTCCAGGCAGTAGACGCGATTGCATTCGATGCAGCGGGGGGCCAGGCACTGTTCATGGCTGAGATGGCCGTTCGTACACAGATGAAGTTCCACGCCGGGCTGCCCGCAGTGATCGCAGACCAACGGCTCCAGGCTGTGCAGCAACGGGTCCCACACGGCGAACCGGTTGATCGTGGCGCGGCGGTTGGCAATGGAGACCGGCAGCACGATCTTGGGCTGCACGATGAGCAGCAGGTTGATCAGCTCCAGCTCGACCCGAATCTGATGGCGGGCCAGGGTGTCGGCCAGCTTGGCGCTGCGCTCTGCCTGCAAAGCTTCGATCTTGGATTCGATGCTGGCGCGGCGCTCGTCCCCTTCTGCGCGCGCCAGGCGCTGCTTCAAGTCCTGCTCCAGCGAGTCGTAGTAGTCCTCCAGCCGCGCGCGGTCCAGTTCCAGGAAGCGCTGGCTGCGCGTTTGCAGGCCGGTCAGGCGGTTGGCCAGCAGGATTTCAGCCTCGCGGCCGGCCCGGGCCAGCAGTGCCTGCCAGGTGATCGGCGCCAGCGCGTCGCCCGCGCCCGGCCAGCGCGGCTGGGCTACCGGCAAGCGCGGAAAGGCGGTCTCCGTTTCGGAAGACGCCAGGCGATCGAGATGCTCCCGGCTGCGCACCGCGTACCCATTTTGCACATCGAACACCGCAGAAACGATTTGTTCTTGCTTTTCGTCGCTGAGGAACGTTGCCCTGAAATTGAAACGTAGGTAGTGGTGCAAGCTGGCCTGCTCGGACGCGTCGCGCAGAGCCGTCAGCCGCGCGTTGGGAAAGGTCCAGGCTTTGGCGGCCAGATCGAACAGGCCGCGCTTCTCCAGGCGCACATGGTTGATGGCAACCTGGGCGTGACCCGTCTGCTCCAGCAGGCGCTCCGCAATCGTCTCCACCAGGGGATGGTTGACCGAGATGCGCAGAAAATCGGCGTCATCGCCGGCCGCGAAGCCCAGCTTCAAATACGGTTCCACGCGCAAAGCGGCCGCCAATGCGTCGGGCAGCAGCACCTCATGCGCCCCAAACGCGGGCGCGGCCACCAGGCTGCCCTCGCGTTCGAGATAGCCGAGAACGAAGCGCGCCAGGTCGAAATGCCCGGCCGTGTCTTGGGTGCTCATTCCGAGTTGAAATCCTCGCCAAACAAGGCTTCATCGTACTCCTGGGCGTGACGGTAGGCGGCGCGGGCCTTCACCAGGTCATCGCCCAGGCCCGCCATGCCCTCATGCAGGTCGTGTTGAGACTGCGCCTGCGCCCAAATCTCCAGGATGATCTCCTCGAAATCGCGTTCGTCACCCATCTGTCCCAGGATCATATCCATCTCGCCGATGACCAGCTCGAACATGTTCAGCTTGCGGTCCAGGATGTCCAGGACGAAATCTTCGATGGTGTCTTCGGCCGTCAGGTTGAAGATGTCCACGGGGCGGTCCTGCCCCACGCGGTGAATGCGACCGACCCGCTGCTCGATGCGCATCGGGTTCCAGGGCAGATCGAAGTTGACCATCGCCCGGCAGAATTGCAGGTTGCGCCCCTCGCCCGCCGCCTCGGTCGAGAGCAAGATCGGTTGGTTGTTCTGAAATTCGTGAATCGCCGCATTCTTTTGCGCCGTGCTGAGGCCGCCGTGGTAGACCACGCAAGGCATGTTCTCCCCGCGCAGGCGCTCAGCCAGCATCTCCTGCGTGGCGCGGAACTGAGTAAAGATAATCACCTTGTCCCCGCGACCGTCAGCCAGCTGAGCGGTCAACAGCTTGTGCAGGGCATCGGCCTTGGCCGAGGCGACCACGGTTTCGGCCTGCGCGATCAGGTGCAGCAGTGTGGCCCGGTAGGGCGCCAAGGACGCGCTGCCGGCCAGCGAGCGCAAGGTGGAAATGGTCGCGGCCGCGCTGCTGCCCGCCTCGCGCAGCAGGGTCATCACGCCGAAGCGGTGTGCGGCCGTGATCTGATCCGCGATCATCTGGCGGGCCAGGGCGGTGATGCCATCGTAGAGCGCCTGTTCGTCAGGATGCAGTTTGAGGCGGATGGTGTGGGCGCGGCGCGGCGGCAGCTTCAGGCTGATCTGGCTGCGGGTGTGGCGCACCATCACATCGGCCAGGAGATCGCGTAGCAGGGCGCGGTTGCGGGGCAGGCGCGGGTCGCCGCGGGCCACGAACTGCTGGCTGAACTCCTTGGGGCTTTTGAGTTGGCCCGGCTTGAGCACCGTGACCAGGTTGTGCAGCTCGGTGAGCCGGTTTTGCACCGGCGTGGCGGTGAGCAGCAGGATGTATTTCTTCTGCAGCGCATTGACGAGCTGCCAGGAAGCGGACGTGCGGTTCTTGAGGTGATGCGCTTCATCCACGATCACCAGGTCGTACTCTTTGGCCGTGATGGCGTTGGCATGTTCGGCGCGGCGAGCCGCGGCCAGCGAGGCAATGACGCGTGGGTAGTGCTGCCAGGCGCCTGCACCCAGGCTGCGAAACTCTGGGCTGTTGCTGGTGATGAAATCGGTCAGGTCGAACTTGGCCGCCAACTCCTCTTGCCACTGCTCCACCAGGCCGGGCGGAGTCAGGATCAGGACGCGCGACACCATCTGGCGCACCAGGTATTCTTTCAACACCAGGCCGGCTTCGATCGTCTTGCCCAGGCCCACCTCGTCGGCCAGCAGCCCCCGGCCGCGCAGACGCCGCAGCGCGGTGCGCGCCGCGCGAATCTGATAATCGAAGGGTTGGAAGGAAATCGCTGCCAGGCAGAGCAGTTCCTCGAAACCGGTCACCAACTGCAGATGCGCAGCCATCAGCTTCAACTGGTAGAGCGCAAGGTCGGCGCGCGGGTCAATGGTGAGGTTCGCGACCGGACGCAGACGAATCTCCGGGTGAATGAGTAGCGCGGGTGAGTCGTTGGTTCTTGCCATACGGATATGATAATCGGGCGCGTGACTCACGTCAAACGCGGGCATGTGAGCGCAGAGCTTGCTTCTCGCGTCCGGCGTTGTCCGACCAGGAGATCGGACCTACAGCAATGCAAACGCGCCACCGGGTAGCTACCCACCTACCCGAACGGGTAGGTGCATTTGCCATCCAGCCCGGCGTGTGTATAATACACCCCAACCTCGAATCATTGCCGTGAAGACACAGGCGTCTTGACGTGTTCGATACAAATGGTGGACGCCTGTGTCTTTTTGTTGCCCGATCCAGTTACGTCTGATGGGAATCAACCGTCAAACTTGAATCACGCGCACCCGCTGCGCGACGAACCCATGTCACAAAAGGGGAAGGAATTGTCTATGTCCAATTCGTTGACCACGAATCTCTGGTCATCGGGCGCGGACACCAGGTTGGAAGTTGTCCAGTTGCCTACAGAGCAGCTCAAGACGATGTTCCACACGATGGTGCTCATCCGGCAAACCGAAGAATCGCTGCTTGAGATGGCTGTTTCGGGCAAGATCGGCGGCGCCATGCACACCGCCATCGGGCATGAGGCCAGTGCGGTCGGCATGGCCGCGGCCCTGCGTCCAGAGGATTACATCACGCACACCTATCGCGGCCACCATCACGCGCTGGCGCGCGGCATGAAGATCACAGTCGCCATAGCCGAGGTATTGGGTCGGGCCGCCGGTTTTGCCAAAGGCAAGGGCGGTTCCATGCACTTCATCGAACCGAGCCTGGGGCTGTACGGCGGCAACGGCATTGTCGGTGGACAGGTACCGCACGCGGCCGGCCTGGCGCTGGCCAGCCAACTGCGCGGCGAGGATCGCATCGCCATCACCTTCTTTGGCGAAGGCGCCATGTTCCAGGGCGTCATGCATGAAACGTTCAACATCGCCAGCAAATGGAAGCTGCCGGTCATCTTCTACTGCGAGAACAATCGCTATTCCGAAATGACGCCCACTTATCGCACATCTTCGCCGGCCGAGCTGTATTTGTTTGCGCGTGCCTACGGCATGGACAGCATGCAGATTGATGGCAACGATGTGGAAGTGGTCTACACGGCGGTGGCGCAGGCTGCGGCGCGGGCGCGGGCCGGCGAAGGCCCGACTTTCATCGAAGGTCTGACCTACCGTCTGGCGGGACACATGGCGGGCGATCTGGAGACCTATCGCACGCCGGAGGAGATCGAGTATCAGCGCCAGCACGAGCCGTTGGCCGTGCTGACCCAGAAACTGCTCAGCCGCGGCGTCAGCGAGGCGGAGCTACAGCCAATTCGCGCTGAGGTCGAGGCGGAGGTCAAGGCGGCTGTGAAATTTGCCGAAAACAGTCCGTGGCCGGACCCGTCCGAGGCCTACACCGACGTCTTTGCCCCCTGAGGCGACGTAAGGAGTCAATCCAAAATGGCGATGCGAACAACGACGTATATTCAAGCGATCAACGAAGCGCTGCGCGAAGAAATGCAGCGAGATGCGAATGTTTTTCTGATGGGCGAAGACATTGGGCGTTACGGCGGCCTGTTCCGTGTGACCCGCAACCTGTTCGAGGAGTTCGGCCCCAAGCGGATGTTGGACACGCCCATCAGCGAGCAGGCCTTCATTGGCATGGCGGTGGGCGCGGCCATGGCCGGCCTGCGACCGGTGTGCGAATTGATGTACATGGATTTCTTCCTGGTCTGCGCGGATCAAATTCTGAACCAGGCGGCCAAGATGCACTACATGTACGGCGGGCTGGTGCAGGCGCCCATGGTGATTCGCGGGCAGCAGGGCGGCGGTAAGCGCTATGGCTCGCAGCACAGTCAGTCGGTGGAAAGCACGCTGGCGCAGTACCCTGGGCTGAAAGTCGTGGCGCCCTCCACGCCCTACGACGCCAAGGGTTTGCTGGTGGCCTCGATCCGCGACAACAACCCGGTGGCCTTCATCGAACACAAACTGCTCTACTTCACGAAGGGCGATGTGCCCGCGGCCGGTGTGGACTACACTGTGCCCATCGGCAAGGCGGATGTGAAACGGCCCGGCCGTGACATCACTGTGGCGACCTTCAGTTTCGGCGTGCTGCAAGCCATCGAGGCCGCCACTGAGCTTTCCAAAGAATACGGCATCGAGGTGGAAGTGGTTGACCTGCGCAGCATCGTGCCGCTGGACATGGAAACGGTGCTCGATTCGGTTGCCAGGACGGGGCGGCTGCTGGCGGTGCATGAGTCGTATGCTATGAACGGCATCGGCGCAGAGGTGGTGGCGCGTATCTATGAAGAAGCGCCGGAGCTGCTGAGGGCGCCGGCGCGGCGCCTGGGCGCGCCGCCGGTCTCCATTCCAGTTTCGATGACGCTGGAAGAAGAGATGCTGCCGCGCAAGCGCCAGATCAAGGCGATGATCCTGGACATGTTGAACGTGCCGGCGTCGGCGCGCAAGGAGTAAGGCCATGGCAACAGAACTGCGGTTTCCTGAGAACCTGGCGGGCGTAGATGGCATTGTGGTGACCCGCTGGCTGGTCAAGGTGGGCGAAACGGTGCAGCCGGGCGATATTCTGCTGGAAGCGGCGACCGACAAGGTGGATACGGAAGTACCGGCCACGGTGGGTGGCGTCATTTTACAGCTCAACTACGGCGACGGCGAGATTCTGCCGGCCGATCCGGTGCTTGGCCTGGTGGGCGCGCCGGACGAGAGCCTGGCCGCGCCCGCGCCGGCAGTCTCCCCGGCGCCCGCGGCCCAAGCGCCCGCGCCCGAACCGGCGCCAGAACCGCCTGCGGCCACACCGGTGGCGCGACGCATGGCCGAGCAGTTGGGCGTTGACCTGAGCGGCGTCGAAGGTTCGGGGCTGCGCGGGCAAATTACGAAAGAAGATGTCCTGGCGCAGCAGGCAACGCAGAAGGGCGCTGCAGCCCCGGCTGCCGCAACTTCGTTGCCTGCTCCGGCGGTCCCGGCGGCCGCAACTTCGTTGCCTGCTGCGGCGGTCCCGGCTGTCAGCGCGGATGCAGACCTGCGCGACCTGGCATCGCTGACGGTGCGGCGCCTGGCTGCGGAATACAGCATCAATCTGCGCGAGGTGGCGGCGGGCCGGCCGTTGAGCGCGCTGACCAAGTACGACCTGCTCAGCGCCATCGCCAGCCGCGATGAAGGCAAACCGGTGACGGTGGCGCCGCGCGCGGTTCCAGCCGCAGCGCCAATGACACCGGCCGCGCCAATTGCACCGACCGCGCCGGTTGCGCCGGTTGTTCAGGCCGCGCCGACTGCCCCGGCCACACCAGCGGCGCCGCCCAAACCGGCAGCTTCCGCCGCGCCGGCGCCGGTCAAACTGCAGGCCGGCGAAGAATTCGCACCGCACAATCGCATGCGCCTGCTCGTGGCTCGCAACACCACGCAGGCCGCGTTCAGCATTCCGCATGTCACCACCATGTGGGATGTCAACATGGTCGCGGTGCTCGAACATCGCAAGGCGCACAAGGCTGAATTTGCGGCCGCGGGCGTCAACCTGACGGTCACGGCCTATTTGATTCAAGCCATCCTGGCCGGACTCAAGGCAACGCCGGCCGCCAACTCGACCTGGACCGACGACGGGCTGATCGTCAAGCGCTACTACCACATCGGTATGGCGGTGGCTCTGCCCGCGGATGCTTACGGCGTCGGCGGCCTGATCGTGCCCGTCATCAAGAACGCCGGCGATCTGACTCTGCTCGGCGTGGCGCGCGCGGTCAACGATGTGGCCGAGCGGGCGCGCAAAGGGCAACTGCGCGCAGATGAGTTGCAAGGGGGTACCTTCACCCTGACCAACTACGGCGTCTCAGGCAGCCGCTTTCAGACGCCGGTCATCGTCAACGGACAGGCCGGCATCCTGGGCGTGGGCGCGATCGAGAAACGGCCGGTGGTGGTGAGCAAGGGCGGCCCCCTGGAAGCCAACGCCGGCGATTACCTGGCCTTCCTGCCCATGACCACCCTGGGCTTCAGCTATGACCACCGCATCCTGGACGGCGCCACAGCCGACGCCTTCTGCGCGGCGGTCAAAGCGGCGCTGGAGAAGTGGCAGTAGCGTTTGCGCCCAGCAGGCGCGAACTCAATCTCTCGCCTGCTGAACAGGCCGGAGTCTTGTATGAGACTCCGGCCTGTTTTTTTTCTGGCAAACGAGCGCAATTGTGCTATACTTGCCTGGTCTGTGACCACACACAGAGCAAGGTTCTGTGCAGAATGGGAAAAGAGACAGTCATGCGCGAGTTCAACACATTGGGGCCGGTCAATCCGCGTGAGCACTACCACGTCAATCGTGTGGCAGTGAAGGCGGCGATGCGCGCCAAGATCAAAAAAGGACGTTACTTCACGCTGAACGCGGGACGCCAGACCGGCAAGACCACCCTGTTTCGCGAGGTGATGGCCGAACTGGCCGCGGATGAAGGCTACTTCGGCATCCTGGTCAGCTTCGAGACTCTGCGCGGCTATGGACGGCGTGATTTCTATTACTGGCTGCAGCGCAAAGTATATGAGAGTATGGTGGGCAGCGCCGACATTGACCTGAACACGCTCGCCTGGCTGGAAACGGCGAAGATTACCGATCATAACAGCTTTGGCCTGATGTTGAGCCACCTGTGCCAGCGCGTGGGGCGGCGTGGGGTTCTGATCATTGATGAATTCGACGCCATCGCGCCCAGGTTTGCCGAGTTGATCCTGTCGGTGTTGCGCGAGATGTACCTGCGCCGCGATCAACCGGCCTTGCCGACGCTCCACAGCGTCATTTTGGTTGGCGTGCGCAACATCCCTTCGTTGTTGGGCGGTACGCAATCGCCATTCAACATTGCCGAGCAGTTCACGGTACCTTACTTCACGCCAGACGAGGTGGCCGATTTGCTCAGTCAGCATACGGCAGAAACAGGCCAGGTCATTGCCCCGATGACAGTCAACGCCATTTTTCTTGAGACAGCAGGGCAGCCTTTCCTGGTCAACCGCCTGGGGCAGCTACTGACGCAAGACATCGTTCCCGCGCGCAACGAGGCGATTCAGCCTACGCATCTCAATTACGCGCTGGCGCTGCTGCTGCGTGAAAATAACACGCACTTTGCCTCCATCGTGTCCAAAGCGACGCCGCACCGCGCGGTCCTGCTGCCGACCCTGCTCTATGATGAGCGGCGGACTGATTTCCTCGACCCCGTGACGCAGGACTTGATCATGTACGGGGTTTTGCGGGAAGTAGAGGAGGAGCCACATTTACGCGTGGCGCGCGTGGCGAATCCGATCTATCGCAAGATGTTGCTGCTGCGCTTCTCCCGCCCATCGAATGATCTGCAATTCAACGGCGCGGTGCGCAACCGCTATCTGCACAATGGCGCCCTGGACTTCGACGAAGTGTTCGAAGCCAATGAGGGCGACGAACGTCTGCGCGTCTATTTGATTGGGGTGCGCGTCGCCTGATGTGCGGCGCGCCAGAGACTGTTATGACAAACTGCAAAGGCCGCGGTCAGACTGCGCCCTAGACGACACGGGGGGAGAAGAGAGCACATGGCGTTCAAAGACGTACCAAACCAGGTAGATTTCGTGGCCCTGGAACAAGAGATCCTCAAGTTTTGGCGGGAGACCGACGCGTTCGATACGCTGCGCCGCTTGCGCGCGGCCAGTGACAAGCGTTGGAGCTTCCTCGATGGTCCCATCACCGCTAACAACCCGATGGGGGTGCATCACGCCTGGGGACGCGCCTACAAAGACCTCTATCAACGTTTTCACGCGATGCAGGGCTTCAACCAACGCTGGCAAAACGGCTTCGACTGCCAGGGCCTGTGGGTTGAAGTCAATGTGGAAAAGGAGCTGGGCTTCAAGAGCAAGCGCGACATCGAGGCCTTTGGCCTGGCCGAATTCGTCACCCTGTGCAAGATGCGCGTGCTCGAATTCTCTGCGGTGCAGACCGACCAATCCATCCGCCTGGGCTACTGGATGGACTGGAACGACCCGGCCGAACTGCGCCGCCTGCGCCGGCTGCTCAGTGAAGATGCCGAACAGCCGGTGACCATCCAGGGGGCGAACGGCCCGGTGACCGGCACGGTGGAACAGGTGGTGGGCCGCCTGGGTATGCCGGAGGTGGGCGGCTCCTACTACACCTTCAGCGACGAAAACAACTACATGATCTGGAGCTTCCTCAAGAAGTGCCACGACCAGGGCTGGCTCTACAAAGGCACCGATGTCATGCCCTGGTGTTTTCGCTGCGGCACCGGCATCAGCCAGCACGAGATCGTGACCGACGGCTACAAAGAACTGACGCACGAATCGGTCTATCTCAAGTTCCCGCTGGTGGGCCGCGACAAAGAAGCGCTCCTGGTCTGGACCACCACTCCCTGGACGCTAACCAGCAATATCGCCGCGGCCGTCGGCCCCACCTTGACTTACGCCAAAGTCACCCAGGACGATGGCTGGACCTACTACCTGGCGAAGGGCACGCTGAAAAGCACACTCAAGGGCAAATACGAGATCGTGGGCGAGCTGACCGGCGCGGACATGCTGGGCTGGGAATACGAAGGCCCGTTCGACGACCTGCCGGCCACGGCTGCGGCGCTCGGCGACACGTACCGTCACCGCGTCATTGCCTGGCGAGAGGTGGGAGAAGAAGAAGGCGCCGGCATCGTGCATATTGCGCCGGGCTGCGGCGCGGAGGACTTTCACCTGAGCAAGGAGCACAACCTGCCGGTGGTGGCGCCCCTGGACGAAAACGGATTTTATGTGGATGGTTTCGCCTGGTTGACGGGCCAGCACGTGAGCGAAGTGGCCGCGCCCATCTTCGACCACCTGCGCGGCCAGGGCATCCTCTATCGCACGCAGCGCTACACCCATCGCTACCCCACCTGCTGGCGCTGCGGCGAAGAGCTGATCTTCCGCCTGGTGGACGAATGGTTCATTAGCATGGGCGCGCTGTACGACAAGCCGCGCAGCGAAGTGACCGCAGCCGAAAAAGAGGCCAGTCTGCGCTACCAGATCATGGATGTGGTGGATGAGATCAACTGGCGCCCTGAGTTTGGCTACGATCGGGAGATGGACTGGCTGCGCAACATGCATGATTGGATGATCAGCAAGAAGCGCTATTGGGGCCTGGCGCTGCCCATTTGGGAATGCGCGGCCTGCGGCCATTTCGATGTCATCGGCAGCGATCATGAACTGGAGGAACGGGCGGTCGAAGGCTACGAGGTGTTCGCGGGCCACACGCCGCACCGTCCCTACATTGATGCGGTCAAGATTCGCTGCACGCGCTGCGGCGCGCTGAGCAGCCGCATCAAGGATGTGGGCAATCCGTGGCTCGACGCCGGCATCGTGGCGTTCAGCACCATGCACTACCGCGAAAACCCGGCCGAATGGGCGCGCTGGTTCCCGGCCGATTTCATCACCGAGAGCTTCCCGGGCCAGTTCCGCAACTGGTTCTACAGCCTGCTGGCGCAAAGCGCCGCGCTCGTGCGCCGACCGCCCTTCAAGAACATCCTGGGCTTCGCCACCCTGCTGGCCGAAGATGGCCGCGAGATGCACAAGTCATGGGGCAACGCCATCGAGTTCAACGAAGCGGCCAATGTCATGGGCGCGGATGTGATGCGCTGGCTCTACCTGCATCACCGGCCCGAACAAAACCTGCTCTTTGGCTACAAGCTGGGCGATGAAACGCGCCGGCGCTTCTTCATTCCCCTATGGAACGTCTACAGCTTCTTCGTCACTTACGCCAACCTGGACGCCTGGCAGCCCGGCGACGCGGTGACATCGCCCAACGCGGCCAATGCCCAGATGGACGCCTGGATCAACGCCCGTCTGCAGCAGACGGCGGCGGCCGTGACCCAGGCGTTGAACGGCTTCGATTCCACCAGCGCCACCGTGGCCGTCGAGGCTTTTCTGGACGATCTTTCCAACTGGTACGTGCGTCGCAGCCGCCGACGTTTTTGGAAGAGCGAACGCGACGCGGACAAGCTGGCGGCCATGGACACCCTGTACCAGGTGCTGGTGACGCTGACGAAGCTGCTGGCGCCGTTCGTGCCCTTCGTCACCGAGGCGATGTATCAGAACCTGGTGCGCAACGCAGACGCCGCCGCGCCGGCCAGCGTGCATCACACCGATTGGCCGGCCGCCGACGCCGCGGCCATTGACCAGACGCTGCTCGACAAGATGGGCCTGGCAATCACCATTGCCGCGCTGGGGCGCGCCGCGCGCAGCAGCGCAGACATCAAGCTGCGCCAACCGCTGGCAACGGCGCAGGTGCATGTCGCCACGCAGCAGGCGCGCCGTGACGTGACGGAGCTGCTCGACGTGCTGGCAGAGGAGATCAACGTCAAGCAGATCGAGGTGGTGGCCGAGATAGGCGAGTTAGTCGCCTACAAGCTGCTGCCGAACAACCGGCTGTTGGGGCCGCGGCTGGGCAAGCTCTTCCCGCAGGCGCGCAGCGCCCTGGCTGCACTGGATGCGGCGGTTGTGGCAGCCGCTCTGCAGCGCGGAGAGCCCATCACCGTAAACCTGGGTGGGACGCCTGTCAGCCTCAGCGGCGATGACATCCTGGTGCAAACCGACTCGCGCGGCGGCCTGGCCATTGCCAGCGACAAGGGCGTGACCGTGGCGGTGGACGTGCATCTGACGCCTGAACTGGTGGCGGAGGGCTACGCGCGCGACCTGGTGCGCGCCATCAACACGTCGCGTAAGGAGGCCGGCTTCGCGCTCGATGATCGCATCCATGTGGTTTACGCGGCTGAAGGCGCAAGCGCCGCCGCGTTCGTTCTCCTGGCCGATTTCATTCAGCGCGAGACGCTGGCCCTTTCCCTGACGCCAGGCCAGGCGCCGGCAGAATCCAGCCAGCAGATGGTCAAGATCGGCGATGAGCAGGTTGCCATCGCCCTGCAAAAAGCGTAGGAGGCAACTGTGAGCAACGCCAAGCAACGCGCAGCCGGGACGGCATGGCACGAGCTGGTGGGCAACCTGCACATGCATACCGTTCATTCGGATGGCACGGGTACGCATCAGGACCTGGTCGCCGCGGCCGAGGCCAATGGCCTTGATTTCATCATCGCCACCGATCACAACGTCCTGGTTTCGCAGGAGGAGGGCTGGCGCGGCCGCGTGCTGCTGCTGGTCGGCCAGGAGGTCAACGACGCCAGCCTGCAGCCGGAGATCAATCACTGCCTGGTGTTCGGCGTGCAGAGCGACATCACCGGTCATGCGGCCGACCCGCAGGCCCTGATCCACGCGGCGCAGCGCCAAGGCGCAGTGACCTTTCTGGCCCATCCCATCGAACGCGCCTCGCCCGTGCTCACCGACACCTACGAATGGCGCAACTGGGAGATCAGCGGTTTCACCGGCATCGAACTGTGGAATTTCATGTCGGAATTTCGCTACTACGTGCGCAGCAAGCTACACGCGCTGCCCCTGCTTTACCTGCCGCGACTGTTCACCACCGGCCCGTGGCCAGAGATGCTGGCAAAGTGGGACGAACTGCTCGCCACACAGCCGCATCCCGTCGTCGCCATCGGCGGCTCGGACGCGCACGCGCACACCTATCATCTCGGCCCCCTGCAGCGCCTGTTCCTCTCGTACAAGGACTGCTTCGCGGCGGTCAACACCCATCTGCTGGTGACGGCGCCGCTCAACCGCGATGTGGCGCATGACCGGGCGCTGATCTACGACGCGCTGCGCGCCGGCCATGCCTGGGTCGGCTATGACCTGCCGGGCGCCACACGCGGCTTCCGCTTCACGGCCAGCAACGGGCAGGAGACAGCCATCATGGGCGATGCCCTGGCGGCCCATGGGCAGACGGTGCGCTTCGAGATCGTCACGCCCGGTCAGGCGCACCTCAAGCTGCTGCGCAACGGGCAGGTTGTGGCGCAAGCTCGCGGAACCAGCCTGGGCTACGCCTCGCCGCAGCCGGGCATCTACCGCGTCGAGGCCTGGCGCCGCGCCTGGGGCAAAGCCCGCGGCTGGGTTTTCAGCAATCCGATTTATGTAAAGTGACGACACGTATGTATCGAATCGGACATAGAAAATCGTGGTGGCAGCAATCCTGAACCATACCGGAAGAACGAGCCGGGGGATGCAGATATGAACGAATATGACAGCATTGTACGCATCGTTCGACAGCACTACCCGACCGTGCAGGCCATCTATCTGTTTGGCAGTTTTGGCACCGCCGATGAATGGCCCACGAGTGACGTGGATATTGCGGTGTTGCTCCCTCCGACAGAAGCTCGACATCAGTCTCAGTTAATGCTAACGCCCTGTCATTACGCCCTGGAGGGTGCGCTCAATAGATCGGTGGACTTGGTCAATGGTCGTGAAGTCTCGACTGTGTTCCAGAAGGAGATCATCAGATCAGGGCGCAGGATCTACACCGCTGACGATAACGCCGCGGCCGAATTCGAGATGCTAACACTCTCGTACTATCAAAAGCTAAACGAAGAACGTGCCGCGATTCTCCAGGTCTTCCGTGAGACAGGGAAAGCCTACGCAATATGAACGATCTGATCATCAACAAAGTACAGAGCATTCAACGTTGCGTCCGCCGCGCCAGAGAGGAATACGCAGTGGACCCTGATGGCTTCGCCACGAACTACTCGCGCCAGGATGCGGCGTTACTCAACGTGCTGCGGGGATGTGAAACTGCGATTGACCTGGCCAATCACGTGATCCGGACACACAAACTGGGGATACCTGTCTCCAGCGCCGATAGTTTCAGGCTGCTGTATACCGAGAAGGTCATTGACGGCTCGTTGGCCGACCGCATGATCAAGATGGTTGGTTTTCGCAACACGGTGATCCATCAGTACACGAAGATGGACATCCATATCGTGGAAAGCGTTATCAACGCTGGGTTGAACGATCTACTGGTGTTTGCGGATATGATTTGGCGTTATGTCGAGGGCGAATAGATAACGCAGATCAAC
The DNA here is from genome assembly GCA_041918575.1 of Anaerolineae bacterium. Taxonomy (GTDB): domain Bacteria; phylum Chloroflexota; class Anaerolineae; order SSC4; family Amarolineaceae; genus Amarolinea. Next base: position 16,568 of record JAYRVL010000577.1, read on the forward strand.
TGTGCGGGCGCCGTCGTCTGAGCAGGCCGCCCACGCCAACGGAACCGACCAGGGCGGTGAAACCAACAGGCAGCAGTAACGGACGCCGTGCACGGGCGATGCCGCTAAGCCCGATTGGCGCGATGGTTGGGGTGGCTGTGGCCCGCGGCGGTCGCGTGGCCGTGGGCGTCGCGGTCGGGGAAGGGGTGGCGCTGGGGCTTGCTGTGGGTGTTGGCGTCGGCGTGGCGGTTGGGGTGCCTGTGGGCGTGGCTGACGCGGTTGGCGTCGGCGTCACCGTCGGTGCGGGGGTGCTGGTGGCTGCAACCGCCTTAGGCCGTGATTCGGCCAGGGCCGGGGGACGCGGGGTGTCGGTGGGGGCCGGCGGCGCAACCGGCTGGCTGTCGTCGCGCACCAGGCTGATCGCGTCCACAAAGATTATGTTGGCGCCTGTGCTGTAGTTGTGGTCTACCAGGAAGAAGATGGTCATGGCGTCGCTCTTGGCCACCGCGCGTACATCCAGGTTGGGGTCGCCGGGGGTAGAATAGTTGCCGAAGCGGCCAGCGCCGTAGTGCAGCGGCCCCCAGATCACCGAGGGCGCTGTGGGATCGGCGCCGCCGGTGGGGTCGAGTCCTAACTTGCGACCAAACGCGTCCGGCTCATTGGGCGCGGCCCAGCCGACTGAGGCCAGGTAGGTGGCGCCAGGCGTGAGGTTGCGCACCTGTTGAAAAACGCCGGCCTGAAACGTGCCCCCATCGGACCAGATTTGCAGCGAAGGCGGACCGAAGTAGGTATCCACCGCTTCGACGAACGCGGCCGAACCGCTGAGGACAAAGGGCGTCCAGCCATCGGGCGCGGAGCCATAGGGCGTCGAATAGAAATTGTTGAAATTGCAGTTGTAGTTGACATCCGCACCGGTGCAGCCGTGTGGATCAGCCTGGGCCGCCGGGGTCAGCACGCTGAGCGCGAGTAGAGTCAGGCTGAATATGGAGGCAACCAGGCGGCGCTGAGGCCCGCGTACCGAGCGGGAGGTGTCCTGGATTGACCGAATGCCGCGAACATAATGAGAGCGAAACCAATTATTGACACGTATCATAGGCTTTGAGTATAGTTGACGGTAGAACATTCGACAAATCTGGCTGTGCCCAGGCTGACGGACCTGGGCAGACACAAACAGCAGCCAAGACGCCTGTTGGATTGTTCGTGTTCCCGCCAGCGTGATGGAAATCGTGCAGGCGAAAATTGCACAAAAAAAGTAACTGCTGGGTCTGCCTGGAATTCAGACAGGATTGACAGGATTGACAGGATTGACAGGATATTCGAACTCTCGTGGCGATAGTTTTGCACACCACAGAGCAAGAATCCTGTTCATCCTGTTCATCCTGTCCAAATCAACTTGCAGGGTGAGCAGTTACCAAGAAAAGGAGATTCACAATGAACGAGAATGACAGTTCGCGTAACAGGATTGTGCTCATCGCCCTGCTGGCGGTGATTGCGTTGTGCCTGGTGGCTGCCGTATCCGCCGCCATTGGCGGCGTGGCCGGCTTCGCCATCGGTCGAAATCGGCAAACCATCGAGATTCAACGAACACTGACGCCGGACGATTCACCGCGACCGAATCAGCAAACGCCAATCCCCGGTTTGCCCTACGTGCCCGTGATACCCGGCGATCAGATGCCGATGGGCCCAGGCGTGATGGGCATGAACGGCGCTATGATCCGCGAGGTCGTCGCCGACGGCCCGGCCGCCAACGCCGGCCTGCAGGCGGGCGATCTGATCACCGCAGTCGGCAACAAGCGGCTCGATCAGGGCCTGACCCTGGCCGAAGCCATCGCCGCGTACAAGCCGGGCGATCAGGTCGAAATCACCTTCCGTCGTAGTACGGCAGAGCAAACGGTCACGGTGACGCTGGGCCAGCACCCGGACGATGCCGCCAAGCCGTACCTCGGCCTCACCTTCATCACCATGCCCATGCGTCAATCGCCAGGGCAGTGAGAATGGTCTCGATAGCGCCCGGAGTGCCCCCCTGCCCCCCAATCCTGAGGGAGCCGAATGCTTTCCCCCCCACGGTTGGGGGGCAGGGGGGCCGCCAGGGCAGTGAGCAAAAAGCCATTCCCCGGCCAATTTGCTGATGGCGTCAGGGCGGTGTTATACTGACCGGCATGAGTCAGCCACCAGTATCAACCAACGGAAACCAGGTTTCGCCCGCGGAACCTGGTTTCCTTCCATCTCCGCCTGAACCGGGGCGGAGCGGGCGGTTGGCCCGCCTCCGTCCCTGGCTGCAAACGGGCATCTTTGTCCTGGCTGTCGTGTTTCTGGGCGCGCTGGTCGCAACCCAATGGCAGCAACTGCAGGCCTACCCCTGGCAGATCGAGATTGGCTGGCTGCTGCTGGCCCTCGCCTTGCTCTGGCTCACCTGGCTTCTAGAACTGAACCAGTGGCGCTTCATCCTGGGGCGCCTCGGCGGACCGCTGCGCTTCGGCCAGGCGGCCCGCGTCTGGTTCCTGTCCAACATCATCCGCTACATCCCCGGCAACGTCTGGCAGTTCCTGGGCATGGCCGAAATGTGCAGCCGGCTCGGCATTGCGCGCACCGCCACCTTCACCAGCATCGTCCTGCACCAGGCCATCTCCACCCTGGCCGGGCTGCTTCTGGCCGCGGTCTACTTTGCCCTGGCCGGGCAGGGCGCCTGGTTCGACCGCCTGCGCCCGGCGCTCTGGCTGGCGCCGCTCGGCCTGGTCTTCCTGCACCCGCGGGTGCTCGAAACCGCGCTGAACTGGGCGCTGACCCGCCTCAAGCGCCCGCGCCTGCGCATCACCCTGACCATCGCTGACCTGGCGCGGCTCCTGCTCACCTACGGCCTGGTTTGGATCGGCTTTGGCCTCGGCTTCAGCGCGCTGGTGGCCGGACTGACCCCCCTGGCGCCCGCGCAGGTTCCCTGGCTGATCGCCGGCTACGCGGCCGCCTACGTCATCGGCTACCTCAGCCTGTTGACGCCCAGCGGCCTGGGCGTGCGCGAAGGCGTGCTGGTCCTCCTGCTGCAGGGCCTCTTCAGCGCGCCGCTGCCCGCCATCATCGCCATCGTGGCCCGTCTGTGGATGATCATCGGTGAAATCGGCGGCGCGGCCGCGGTCGCAACCTGGCAATGGGCGACGCAGCGGGGACCGCCCCCAAACGTCAGTTCCCGCCCATCCTCTGACCGACACAGTTCCCGTCTGAGCAGTGACCAGGTACGGGCGGCCGTCCTCGTCCTGTTCGTGCTCTACGTCGTCGGCTTCTCCCTCCTGTCCATCCGCCCCCACCAGGCGCTGCGCACCCACATGGCCGACCTGGGCCAGATGGACCTGGCGATCTGGAACACCAGCCAGGGCCGCTTCGTGCAGGAAATCAAGGACGATTTCGTCAGCACCCGCCTGACCGATCACGTTGAACCGATCTTCCTGCCCCTCTCGCTCGTTTTTCATCTGTGGGACGATGTGCGCGCCCTGCTCATCGTGCAGACCCTGGCGATTGCCGGCGGCGCCCTCATCCTCTTTGCCCTGGCCCGCGCCATGCTGCGGCCGGCAGGCGCCTGGCTGGCAACATGGGCGCCGTTGACCCTGGCCCTGGCCTACCTGCTGACGCCCAGCCTGCAGGCCGCCAACCTGGCCGAATTTCACGCCATCCCCTTTGCGGTCATGCCCATCCTGCTGGCGTTCTGGTACAGCGAGCGCGGGCGTTGGTGGGAGTTCGTTCTCGCCTGCCTGGTCCTCATGAGCGTCAAAGAAGAAGCGGCTCTGTTGGCCTTCATGCTGGGGCTGTATGTCCTCAGCCAGGCCTGGCTGGCGCGGCGGCGCGACCGTGAAGCGATCCGACCAAACTCGCCATCCCGCGACCGGCAACCTGGATGGCGCGCCCGCCTGCCGCGCCTGTCCGCGACCACGGCTGGTCTGCTGGTCATGCTGCTCAGCCTGGGCTGGTTCTATCTCGCCACCTTCGTCATCATCCCCCACCATGCCGCGCAGGTCTACGGCGTGGAGCAATCGGTCTACTTTGCCCGCTACGGCGCGCTGGGCGATTCACCCCTGGCCATCGTCAGGAGCTTCTTCACGCAGCCGGCCCTGGTCTGGAAAATTGCCACCGAAACCCCTCGGTTGACCTACCTGGCCGGTCTGCTGGCGCCGTTCGGCTTTCTCAGCCTGCAGGCCCCGGAGATTCTGCATCTCAGCGCCCCCTTGTTGATCGCCAATATCGTCAGCGCGTATCCCGCCCAGGTCAGCGGAGAATTTAACTATTCGGGGCCGCTCGTGCCCTTTGTGGCA
>JAYRVL010000578.1:0-2198 GCA_041918575.1 Anaerolineae bacterium
TACTATCAGTTGGACGTGACCAAAGAACACCCGGCCCCGCCCCGTCGGGACATGTAGATCAGTGGAGAGAAAGTGATGATGTTCGAGACGATCCACTACCAGGTGATGGGCGCTATCGCAACGATTGTGCTCAATCGGCCGGAGAAGCTGAACGCGCTCAATGAACAAATGGCGCACGAATTGCAGGAGGCCCTCCAGCAGGCCGCCCAGGATGCGGCCGTGCGGGTGATTGTGCTCACCGGCGCCGGCCGCGGCTTCAGCGCAGGACAAGACCTGGAAGCCTTGCAACAGCGGCCGGCCGATTTCAGCATCGGCGATCACCTGCGCGCCGGCTACAACGCCCTTGTGCTGCTCATGCGCGCCATCGAAAAGCCGATCATCACCGCCATCAACGGCGTCGCGGCCGGCGCCGGCATGAGCATCGCCCTGGCCGGCGATTTTCGCCTGGCCAGCGACCGGGCCAGCTTCATTCAGGCCTTCGTCAAAGTGGGCCTGATCCCAGACAGCGGCTCCACCTGGCTGCTGCCGCGTCTGATCGGGCCGACCCGCGCCCTGGAGTTGATGTCCAGCGGCGAGCGCCTCAGCGCGCACGATGCGCTGACCTGGGGCCTGATCAACCGGGTTATTCCCGCAGACGAGTTCGAGGCAACGGTTGCCGCCTGGGCGCAGCGTTTGGCCGAAGGGCCGACGCGCGCGTTGGGGCTGACCAAGCGCGCCTTCAACCAGGCGCTGACCAGCACCCTGGCCGAAGCCCTGGAAACTGAAGCAGTGCTGCAAGATGTGGCCGGCGCCACCGCGGACAGCCGCGAGGGCGTGCGGGCCTTCATGGAAAAGCGCGCCCCTGTCTTTATCGGGCGCTGATCCGCCACCCAGGCCCAGCGCCAGGAGTCACACGATGCCCAATCCACTTCCCGCCGGTTTACCAGCCGATTTGCAGGCGCGGCTGGCCGCGGCCGGCGTGAACGATACCGCGGACCTGCCGGCCGCGCTCGCACGCGATCCGGCGCTGCACAGCGCCTGGATGACCTTCCTGGCTGAGCACCAAAACGAACTGGTGCAGGCCGCGCTGCTGGCGTTCTTGCACGCGCCCAACTTCGACGCCCTGCAGGAGCTTGCCGTCCAGGCGCCCTTCATTCTCGAAGATGATTTCACGGAAACGGTCCAAGAGGTCATCGCGCAGGCCGAGGAAGCCCAGGAGGCCGATTTTGCCGAAGACGTACGCCTGCGCCTGGCCGGATTGAGCCAGGTCAAGGCGGACCTGGCGCTGCCGCCGCTGGCGCAGGCGCTGATGGCCTTTGTGCAGGCGCCCGATGACGCGGCGGCAATGGCGGTGTTCATGGCCCGGCGAACGCTGCTCCTGCCGGAAGAGGCTCAGCGCAGCCTGGAAGATCATATCCGCAGCAACGACCCGGCGGCCGAAGCGCATCTCCTGGCGCGGCGCGGCTTGCTGCGCCGGCTGCGCCAGGGCGAAGCATGAGCGCCGGCTGATGTCTGGCTCCTGGCGCGGACGAGCCATCCTCATCACCGGCGCGGCCGGCGGGGTGGGCCAGGCCTGCGGCCGGCTGCTGGCTGCGGAAGGCGCGCGCCTGGCGCTGACCGATGCCGACGAAGCCGGGTTACGGCGCGCCGCGGCCGGGCTGAGTCGCCAGACCCTGACGGCCTGGTGGGCGCTGAATGTGACCGACGCGGCCGCGGTGAAGGCGCTGGTTGCCGACGCAGAGGCGCGCTTGGGGCCGTTGGCCGCGGTCATTCACACGGCCGGCATTCTGCGCACCGGTTTTGTGCAGGCCGCCGCGCCCGCCGATTTTCACGCGCAGATGGCGGTCAACTACCTGGGCACGGTTCATGTCTGCCTGGCTGCGCTGCCCGGCATGGTCAGCCGCAACCGGGGACGCCTGGTGACGCTGGGCAGCATCAACGCGCTGCGCTCATTTCCGCAGTTTGCCGGGTACGCGGCCAGCAAAGCGGCCGTGCTCAGCTTTGCGCAGACCCTGCGCGATGAATTGGCGCTGCAAAAGAGCGGCGTGCGCATCGCGGTGGTCTGTCCACCGACAATCCGCACGCCATTAGTCTTGAATCTTCCTGCTCCGCCGCCGATCTACCGGCGCTTTCCCTGGCTGACGCCAGAAGCGGCAGCGCAGGTCATTCGCCGCACCCTGGACAACGATCGGTTCCTCGTCTACGCCAATTGGCAGTCA
>JAYRVL010000579.1:0-4205 GCA_041918575.1 Anaerolineae bacterium
CGGCCATCTTCTGGCGCTGGCTCTACCAGCCCGACGCCGGCCCGCTGGCGCTTCTTTGGCAGACCCTGGGCCTGCGCCCCATCGCCTGGCTCTCGGATCCCGCCTGGACCTTGCCCGGCCTCATCCTGATGGCGCTCTGGAAGCAAACCGGCTACTACGTGCTCGTTTATCTGGCCGGCCTGACCACCCTACCGGCCGAGGTACGCGAAGCTGCGCGGCTGGACGGCGCAGGCTGGCTGGCCGAAACCTGGTATGTCACCCTGCCGCTGCTGCGCCCCATCACCGCGTTCGTGCTCATCACCGGCAGTATCTTCGCCCTGGAGAGCTTTGGCCCGGTCTACGTCCTGACCGGCGGCGGCCCGGCCGGCGCCACCACCACCCTGGTGCTCTATCTGTACGAACGCGCCTTCGCCTTTTCCGAGTTGGGCTACGCCGCGGCCCTGGGCTGGGCGCTTTTCGTGCTGCTCATTCCCCTGATCTGGCTGCAATTCCGCCTCTGGGGCCGCGCCGAGGTTGCAGCATGAAGCGCCGATCCGTCGGAACTTTCCTGCTGTACGCCGGGCTGATCCTGACCGGCCTGGGCGCCATCTTCCCCTTCCTGTGGATGCTGCTTCTCTCCGTGCAAGAAACCTCCCTCACCCTGGCCGCGCCGGCCCTGCGCTGGCCCTGGCCTCCATCGTTTGCCAACTACATCGCCGCCTGGCAGGCGATCCCCCTGGCCCGCTACTACGCCAACAGCCTGCTCGTCGCCGGCGCCGTGGCGCTGGGCCAGGTCATCACCGGCCTGCTGGCCGGCTACGTCTTCGCTCGCCTGCACTTCCGCGGGCGTGACCTGCTCTTCCTGCTCTTCCTGGGCGCCCTGCTCGTGCCCACCGAAGTGACCCTGATCCCCGGCTTCCTGCTCATGCGCTGGCTCGGCTGGGTTGACCGCCTGCCGGCCCTCATTGTGCCCTTCCTCGCGCACCCCACCGCCATCTTCCTGCTGCGCCAATACTTGCTGACCCTGCCGGGCGCGCTCGAAGACGCGGCGCGCATGGACGGCTGCTCGCATCTGCAAGTTCTGTGGTACATCTTCATCCCGCTGGCCCTGCCCGCGGCCGGCGTCGTTGGCCTGTTTAGCTTTCTGTGGAGTTGGAAGGCCTTCGTCTGGCCGCTGGTCATCATCCAGACCCCGACGCGCTACACCATCCCGGTCGGCCTGGCTATGCTGCAAAGCGAGCTGGGCACAGATTGGCCCCTGCTGATGGCGGCTACGGCCCTCGCCACCCTGCCGCTGCTGCTGCTCTACGCGGCCATTCAGCGCCGCGTGCGCGTGTTCGATTTTGGCTTTTGACACATTACACGGCTTTTGGCCGTTGCCTGTATGCGGCAGGAGCAAGCACCTGCCAGAGACCACCACCGCGGAGGAATACCTGACCCGGACAAACCGGAACCAAATGGCTCACACAAAGGCACAAAGACACCAAGATGTCAACTGCACCCTTATGTCTTCGTGTCTTGGCGTCTTTGTGTGAAAACTGCTTGTGATATTGAGAAGGAGATCGAAATGCTTGCGTGGATCAGGCCTGTGCGCCTGTGTTTCGTTGTGTTCCTGGTCGTTTTCGCAACGGCCTGTGTCCCTGTTTCATCCACCCCTGCCGCCCTGCTCCCAACCGCGGCGCCCGCCGCGGTGACGCGCCTCACCCTGTGGCACGCCTACGGCGGCGCGCTGGGCAAGTCGTTCGAAGCGCTCGTGCAGCAGTTCAACCAGACCCACCCCGCCATCCAGGTTGAGCCGAGCTATGGCGGCACCCTCTTCACCATGCGCGAAAAGCTCGTGGCCGCGCTCGCGGCCAAGTCCGGGCCGGACATGGCGCAGATTGACCAGTTCTGGTCGTCAGAGCTGGCCGACGCCGGCGCGCTCGTCAGCCTGGATGACCTGATCGCGGCCGATGCCAGCCTGGCCGGCGCCGACATCTGGGACAAAGCCTGGCAAACGGCCAGCTACCAAGGCAAGCGTTGGTCCATGCCCTTTGCGCTCAGCAACATCGCCCTGTACTACAACAAGGCGCTCTTCCAAAAAGCCGGGCTGGACCCCGATCAGCCGCCGGTCACCTGGGAGATGCTGGCCGCGGCTGCCCGTCAACTGACGCTGGACGCGGACCAGAACGGCGCGCCGGAGCAGTGGGGCCTCACCGTGCCGCTCAAGGCCAACGAAGGCAACGTCTATTACTGGCTGGCTTTCTTGTGGCAAAACGACGGCGCGCTCTTCAGCGATGACTTCGAGGCGGTGCGCTTCCATGAAGCGGCCGGTGTGGAGGCGCTGCAATTCTGGGTTGACCTGGCGAAGAAGGACCGCTCGCTGCCGTTGGCGCCGCCGGAAAACGGCTTCGAGGGCGGCAAGGTGGGCATGGCCATTGCTTCCACCGCGCGGTTGAGCGCGCTGCGCAAGGCCCTGGGGCCGGACAACCTGGGCATGGCGCCCCTGCCCGGCCACAAACGGACCGCCACCGGCGTGGGCGGCGCCAACCTGGCCATCCTCAGCCGCGCCAAAGATCAAACCGCGGCCTGGGAATTTATCCGCTGGATGACCAGCCCGGAGACCAACCTGGCCTGGAGCATGGCCAGCGGCTACTTGCCCTTGCGCCAGTCCGTGGCGCAGTCGGCCGCTTACCAGGATTACCTGAAACAGACCCCGCAGGCGCAGGTCATCCTGGATCAGATGGCGGTGGCCGTCGTGCGCCCCAACGTGCCGGCCTACACCCCGGTCTCGCGTGAGATCGGCCTGGCCATCGAAGCCGCCCTCTTCACCGACATCAGCGCCCAGGCCGCGCTCACCGCCGCTGCAGACAAAGCCGCGGCCATAATCAAGTAGAAAGGCAAACCGCTATGAACAAAAAAGATATTTCGACGCTTTTGGAAACTGACTGGGAACGTCTGGACCGCATGACAGACGACGATATTGACTATTCAGACATCCCACCGCTGGGGGATACGTTTTTTACCCGGGCGCGCGTGCGTATCTCTGACCGCCGCCACCAGCGTAGAACGCGCAGTCCGCGCAGGGTGTTCCAGCGGCCTGGTTGACCCGCCTTCTCCATCTCGAAGAAAACCCGACCGCTCCAGCGCGTGCTCTGTTTCCAGCGGCCATCTGGCGTTTGCTTGCTCAACAGGAGCTGCACAGCCTCGGTCATGCGCTCGTCCGCGGGCGCGTTGACCGCCTGGAAGTAGTCGAGCGCGCGCAGGAAATCGTAGTGCCAGCGCGGCGGGAAGTAGATGCGGACGAACGCGGGATCGGACACCTGGCCGGTGCGGTGCGAGCGATAGAGCCGGTGCAGCCAGAGAAACTCGTGCGCCCGATCTACCGCTGTCTGCACCGCGCTGGCCCCGTCGGGCGCCAATTGGACGTATTCGTGCAAGGCTTCTAACACCGACAACGTGGTGTGGAACGAGCCATGTGTGGCGCCGCGTGGTCGTTCGCAGTTCCAACCGCCATCCTCCATCTGTTGGCCGAGCAGGTGCGTCACAATCTGGGGGACGCGCTCGTCCCGGCACTGGAAGTAGCTGAGCAGCGCCAACACCATGCCGGTCACGCACGTCTCGCTGAACTTGTACGACTTGAAAAAGTTGATGCCACCGTCGCGGTAGAATCCCTGTTCCAACAACAGCATACAGCCCACCCGGGCCTGCGCGTTGTCCGGCGGCAAGCCCAGGTGGCGCAGCGTCAAGAGGGTGTAGGTGGTCGAAATCCACTTCGGAGAGTAAAGCCCGCCGCCCCAGGTGCCAGCCGGGTCTTGGCGGGCGAGCAGCCGGGCGCCCCAGCCCGTCAGCGCGACCTGCGCCCGGTCCGCGGCCCAGAGCGCGGGTGGTTCATCCAATAGATCACGGCGGGTCTGCCAGCGAATGGCCGGGTCGCCCGCCAGCAGCCAGTCAATCACTGCTGCATCTGCACCTTCCATTGAAATTCTCCTTTCGCCATACCCCCCGTTGACGCACCGAAGCATGATTTACCGCAGACGGCGTGACATGCCCAACCCGTAGGTCACGCCTCCGGCGTGACGACGCCCTCCACCACAGGGTTTGCTTGTAACTGCTCACCCTGCAGGCCGATTTGGACAGGATGAACAGGATGTACAGGATTCTTGCTCTGTGGTGTGCAAAACTATCGGCACGAGAGTTCGAATATCCTGTCAATCCTGTGAATCCTGTCTGAATTCCAGGCAGAC
>JAYRVL010000580.1:0-3005 GCA_041918575.1 Anaerolineae bacterium
ATCCAAGCCATTGCTGCTCCTCCAAACAATCAGATTTCACCCTCACCCTAACCCTCTCCCTGCGGGAGAGGGTTAGGGTGAGGGAAATTGTTTTACTTCTTTGCGTTGGCGCGCGCGACCATGGGTCTGCGGACGCCCATCAGTCGTTTTCGCCACCAGACCTGCGCCGAGGCGAGCAAGACCACGCCGCCCGCGCCAGACAACCCCGCCAGCGTCCACAAGGTGGAAGCAGTCCGCAGGGGCGTGGTCGTTGTTTCGAAAAACGCCACCAGGTCTGCGCGCTCCTGGTCGGTCATGGGCTGGTTGGCCCAAATGGCGTTCATGGTGATGGTGGCCGGACTGCCGAGGAAGGCGGCCAACCCCGCCTGGCCTCCGTAGCGGTTGAACACGTCGGTCAGGTCAGGCCCCAGCGCGCCGCCGCCCAACGCGCCAATGCCGGTCACGCTGTGACAGACCATGCAGGCCGGCCCGCCGTTGGCAAGTCGGGTCGTGCCCAGGAACAGCGCCTTGCCGCGCTCTAAGTCGCCGGCCGGGAGCGCCGGCGCGGCCGGCGCCGGCGCGGGCGCCCCACCCGTGTCTATGCTCACAAGATAAGCGATCACCGCGGCTACCTCGCCGTCGGTCAGCCCCAGGTTGGTCATGGGAATTTTGTTGTACTCTTCGTACAACTGCGTGGCAGTTGCATCGCCCTCGGCCAACACCTTGTCCGGCTCCTTGATCCAGCGTGTCAGCCAGGCCCTGTCGCGGCGCGTGGTCACGCCGAGCAGGTCAGGCCCGACCAGTTTTCCGCCCCCGATCGTGTGGCAGGACTTGCATGCTTTGCTGGTAAAGAGCTTTTCGCCTTCGGATGCATCCTGCGCGCCGGCGCGCGTCGGAATCGCAACCAGGGCCAGGATCAACAAACCAAGCGGGATCAGGCAGAGGGTTCGATAGAGAGACGCAGGTTTTCCGATCATTCGCATCATTGACTCATCCTCCTCAAAATTTAGGTTTAGGTTGAAAGCCGGGCTGCGCTGCCTCCCAGGGATTGCTGGGCGGCAGATTCAGAATAGCTTCCACAAAGTCCGAGCTGCGGGCGGGGAGCGTGTGGGCCGAGTAAACACGAAAGATGTTCTGTTCCAGTCCTGCACTGATAACGGGCAGGCTGGGGAACTGCTGCAGGATGGCGGCGGTGAGCGAGGAGACATTCATCCTATTCTCGCCTTCATCCACGACAATGACCGCGTCGGGGCGCAATTCGAGCAGACGCGCATGGATGTTCTCCTGCGAAAGCTCCATGGGACCGAGCAACTCCATGTCGTCCACCCGACGCAGAATAGTCTCCAGGCTTTCGCCAAACAAATGATGTGAACAGATGAGCAGGACCCGACGTTTTACACGTTGCATAAAGTTTGACTCGAACCGACTTCAACCAACAGAGGCTTGTTCACCCACGCCCGCGCCAGGAAGCAGCGGATGCTTTCGACGCGGGTCAAGATAGGCCGAAAGGGGGGATGAAGGAATCCTTCGTTCGTCCATTCAAGAATGAGAAAAGAGGGATATTTCGGTTACGTCGAATGCAAAGAACTAGTTCTTTTGTCAGGCGTGTTCGAGTTATGCGCACACGCCCGCTGCGTGTACAATCGAACAAACCACCCCCTGACCCCCAAGTTTGGGGGAACTGGACTTTCCCATTCTGTCAGACGAGGTGATACCGATGACTACGGGCCGATTCCTGATTCTGTTTCTCATCTTGCTCACGATCAACGGCTGTTCTCCCTATCCAAAACGCGAAGACACAGGCCGCGAGGGCGCGCTCAGCCTGGCCTGGACCTTTGCAACCACCGGCGCCATCAACCATGCCCCGCTCATCGTGCGCGAGACGGTCATCATCGCCCCGGCGGGCGCGCCGCTGATCGCGCTCGACCGGGAGAAAGGCCGCGAACGCTGGCGCTTCGCGCCCGCGTCGGGCATCTGGGAGCGGGCCTTTGCCAGCGACGGGCAGCGCATCTTCGTGGGCCTCAAGGACAAGAGCATCGCCGGGCTGGACGCCGCGAACGGCAAACTGCTCTGGCAGAAGTCCCTGGGAATCAACATGCAGGCGCCGCCGCTGGTGAGCGAGGGCATCGTGTACGCGCCGACCGCCTTCGTCGGCCCCGAACTCAAACCCGACGTAGACGGACGCGCGCGACTATTCGCGTTGGATGCAAAAACAGGCGAGGAACTCTGGGTCTTTGAATCTGACAATTACATTTTGCAAACCCCCACCGTCAGCGGCGACGCGCTTTATCTGGGCGGAAATTTTTACGACCCGACTCCAATTGACGAGGGCGGTCACACCCGCCTCTACGCGCTCGACCTCGCGACGGGTTCGCCGCGCTGGACCTACGAATCCGAGGACGGCTTTCCCAAACGCTTGTATGCCACCGAACAGACTCTGGTCTTCGTCGGTTATCAGGATTTCATGAACGGCGTGGACACCAGGACGGGCGAACTGCGCTGGCGCTACGACACCGGCAACTGGACGCCGTCCTTCCTCGGCGCAGGGGATGCGGTGTATTTCAGTTCCGCCAACACGTTGGTCTTCGCGCTGAACACGAACACGGGCGAGTCAATCTGGCAGTTCAACATTCCCGAAGGAACGTTCAACTATCTGCTCGACGCGCCCGTTCTGCTCGATGGCAGGCTGTATTTCCTGACCCAGCAAGGCGAATTCTTTGCCCTCGATGCCGCCACTGGGGAACTGCTCTGGCAGGCCGACACCGCGCTCGCATCTGCGCGCACAGGCCCGGCCCTGGCCGGAGCGTGGGTGGTGATGGGCGACATCGAAGGCAAAGTGTACGGATATCGCCGTTAGCTACTTCTTCTTGCCCGCCAGAATCAGCGGCCCGTTGCGGTTCTCCTCGGTGATGTCGAACTCCACGCCTGGCGCCATGCGGTTGTTGCGCAGTCGGCTCCGCAGCTTGGAATGATCCCAATCGAAGTCCCCCTTCCCTGGCGCACTCTCGCCCAGGATCGAAACCCCC
>JAYRVL010000581.1:0-3042 GCA_041918575.1 Anaerolineae bacterium
GAGGTGGACATCTACAGCCTGGACGGCGCCGCGGCCACAGCCACGCCCACGGCAACCGTTGGAGCGCCAACTGCTACGCCCACGCGCACCCCAACTGCCGCCGGAGCGACCGCGACGCCCACGCGTACGCCCACCGCCACGGCCGCCGGCCCAACCGCCACGCCAACGGCCACGCCCGACGAAAACACCTGCGTGCTGGATGTCAACGGCAACGGCATCGGTGACATCGTGGACATCATGGGCACGACGGTCAACCCGGCCTGTCACAGCTACCTGCCGATCGTCGCCAGCCGTTGGAACCTGGCCTGGCCCGGCGTCACCCCCACGACGACGCCGTCATCCACACCGACCCGCACGCCCACCAATACGCCTGGCTCTACCGCGACGCCCACGCCCACGCCGACGGGCAGTCACGGCGTGGACCCGCACTGGGGGCCGGAACATCAGGCCACCTTCAGCACGCACATCGCGAGCGGCGTCGTCGGGCGCAACCTGGCCGTAGATGCCGCTAATCGTCTGCACATCATGTGGGGCGAGATCAACGGCACTGTCTACGACGCGCTCTACAGCCGCTCCACCGATGGCGGCGTCACCTGGTCATCGCCGCTGGATGTGGCGAACAGCACATTCCCGGCCACCGGTCCCAACCTGGTCATCGGGCCAGATGGCACACTGCACAGCATGTGGCACGACCGGCGCAGCGGCGGCGCAGATCGTCTGTACTACAGCCGTTCGACCGACGCCGGCTTGAGCTGGGAGGCGCCGCGCGACCTCACCGGCGCGTCCACTCGCAAGGTTGGCAGCTACTGCTTCTCGCTCGATCTGCAGAACCGCCTGCACCTGGCCTGGCACTACGGCGACCCGAATACGGACGCGACGCCCACCGAGATTTACTACATGCGCTCCACCGACGGCGGCAGCACCTTCGGCGCCCGTCAAAAGCTCAACCAGGGCAGCGGCCATGCCGCGTTCCCGCGCTTTTCCGTGGAAGGCGTCAGCGGCGACCTGCTGGCGATTGCCTGGCGCGACAATCGCGCCAACCCAGACTGGGATACCTATGTGGCGGTTTCAACGAACGGCGGGCAGACCTTCAGCGAGCGCGTCGGCGCGGCCACGGCCTTGCGTGACTGGGACCCGGAAGTCATTGTGGACTCGAGCGGTACGATTCACCTGGGCATCATGACGACCCATCCCCCCCACGCCAGCATTGACTACCGTCGTTCCACGGACCAGGGACAGAGCTGGAGCGCCAGCGTCACCCTGTCAGAGGCCAGCAGCCGCTTCCCCTTCTGGGCGCCGGACAATCCGCACGGCGTGATCTGGCTTTTCTGGAAGGATGAGCGCGATTTCCTGACTCCGGCCTGCCCGGAGCCTGAGCGCTGCGCGGACATTGCCGGCAAATACTCCAGCGACGGCGGGTTGACCTGGAGCGCGCAAGAATTCGTCACCGATGTGGGAAGCGTGGATGTCAGGTTCCCCGCGTTGATCGTGGGGCCGGACGGGCGCCCACATGCCTTGTGGAGCGACCGCCGCACCGGGCCGGACGTGGAGAATGTCTACGTGCGCAGTCGCCTCAGCGCACCTTGAGCAGAGGGCGCCGTCACGCCGGAGGGCCGCTCGACCTCTCGTTTCATACGGGCACCCCTTCGCGCCGGATGTTGATCAAGAATGGGCTCTGCTCGTTTTCGAAACGCTCGCGACTGACAAAGGCGCGAGAGATGACGATATCGAAGCCAAGAGACAGCTCACCAATGAGCCTGGATGTGCGGCGGATCAGGTCGCCATAGTCTGGTTCATCCTTCACGACCACGAGCACATCTACGTCCGCCGCGGGGCCAGCATCACCACGCGCCTGTGAGCCAAAGAGGACCACCCGATCCAGGCGAGCACCCAGGGAATCGGTGAGTGCCTGGTGCAAGACGGGCAACAGGCGCTCCAGGACAGTTGGTTGGCTTACCTCTGGTAGAATATTCTGTGGCACTGTTACACCTCGCCTTGATCACCATCAATATCTCATCAACCGAGCGATCAGAGTATACCATATTGATCGTCTCGCGGCGAACGGCGCAGGAGTAGCACTCTCCGCGCCCGTGCGCTTGCACCGCACCACGTCGGCGACGGACGAGAGCATTGCCCTGTTTTCTCACTTTGCTCCCTCCAGCACCGCGATCTCTGCGTCCGTCAGCCCATACAGTTCATACACCAACGCATCAAGCGGAAGCGTTCGACAAGATCAATGGTGGCTGGCGGCGCTGGCATGGGCGATCCTTCCTGGGGGCCGGTGAAATTCTCCCGGCCAGGAAGATTCGGAACGATGCTGTCAGAATACACCCGCGGGGGCTGGAATCACAACTTCGCCTGTCGCCGGCCAGGTTCGTTTGACTTTTGCCTCTCTCTGCCTATAATCGGGCGATATCCTCTGCTTGTCCAGATGATCGAGCTTTTTCTGGACAGACAATCGCCAGCCCCGTGGGCGGTTGAGGAATTCATATCACAGGAAGATTCGTTCATGTCAATCCGCAAAATTTATCTTGTGCAGCCCGGTCGCGATGGCCGTTTTCTGGGCCGCGGCACCATGGCGCCCTACACCTTGATGCGCCTGGCCTCGCTCGTCCCCGACGCGGTGGACGTGCAGATCATTGATGAGGACCTGCAGCCGCTGCCGTTCGACCAACTGGGGCCGCATGACCTGGTGGGCATCACCGCCAAGACCTTGCAGATTGACCGGGCGCGCTGGATCGCCAGCCGCGCGCAGGCGCGCGGCGCCAAAGTCATCATCGGCGGCGCGCATGCCACGCTGGCGCCAGAGGAAGTGGCCGCCTGGGCCGATTGCGTTGCCATCGGCGAGGCCTATCGCACCTGGCCTCAGATGATCGCCGATTTCGACCGGGGTCAACTGCGGCCGTCCTATGCCGACACAGAATGGGCCAACCTCGATTTCCTGCCCCCCCTGGCCGACCGGGTGCTGCGCCAGGTGGACGAAAACCGCCGCTACTGGACGCCGTACCTGGAGATTACGCGCGGCTGTCCGCGCAGTTGCAC
>JAYRVL010000582.1:0-2903 GCA_041918575.1 Anaerolineae bacterium
GAAGTCCATGGTCATGCACAACTGATTGGTTGATCCCGAATCCTTCCACTTTTTCTTCCTGTTCAGTCGTCATCTTGCCGCAGCCCTGCGAGGGGGGGGCGGCGCCCTTCCCAACAAAAAGAGGGCTGGCAATCCGTTGCCAGCCCTCTTCTTACTAATTGGCGGTATCGGTTCCGATGTTACCGCTGCGTCGCAGCCCGCAGGCGCCAGGTCAGGGCAGCGGCGAGCAAGGTGGCCAGGGCCAATGCCAGGAAGGCGCTCCACGGCGTGGGCAGAGGGGCAGCCTGTGCGTTGACCAGGGTCAGGGCGGTGGGACCCTGTACCGTGACCGTCGCAGTATCGCTGGCCTCCACGCCTCCGACGCCCGCATTGCTGGCCGTCCAGGTGGCGCTGTTCACCGTAGTTGCGTTGATGGTCGCCGACTCGGTAATGAACGCGCTGGCGCCGGGCGTCAGGCTGTAGGCGAGGTTGTTCAGTAGCGTGCCCAGGTG
This sequence comes from Anaerolineae bacterium, assembly GCA_041918575.1. Classification (GTDB taxonomy): domain Bacteria; phylum Chloroflexota; class Anaerolineae; order SSC4; family Amarolineaceae; genus Amarolinea. Next base: position 492 of record JAYRVL010000582.1, read on the forward strand.
ATCGTCCACCAGCGTATGCGTACCCAACGTCTCCGAACCGGTGTTGGTGACGGTGTAGCAGTAGACGACGGTAGTGCCCGCGGCGACGGTAACCTCGTTGGTGAGCGCGCACGCGTTGGGATCGAGACCGACGGTCTTGTCCAGGCTGATACTGGCGGAGGGCGAAACCACGTACTCGATGTACTGGCTGCTCACGCCGCTGATCTCCGTGGCAACCAGGACATTGGCGCGGCTGATCTCATAGACGCCGCTGCCATTGGAGGTCAGGATGTTGCCATTGCCCAGCTCATAGGCGCCGCGGTTGCCTGTCACGATGGTGTAGGTGGCGACAGCAGCGCCGGCGGCCGTGTATTCCTGCACGCCTGAGTTGGGTGTGCTGAAGTTGGCGATCAGGATGTTGGTGTTGGCCGCTTCGACCATTTGCTGCGCGAAGGCGATGGCCGTGATCAGGTTGTCCAGGTACGCCCCGCTGGTGTCGTAGCGATGTACGTTGTCGCTCGTGGAGGCATCAACCAGGACGTCGCTGGTCCGGTGCAGGATGGCAAAGGGGCTGCTGAGACCGCCAGAGCCGGCCGCGATGAAGTTGCCCAGGTAGTTGCCTGCGGTGTCGAATTCGGCGATGGCGTTGGCGTTGCCGCTGCTGCCCACGGTGACCAGCAGGTTGCCGTTGGGGCGCAGGGCCATGCCGCGGATATTGTCGAGGATGGCGGTGTTGACGCCCCCAGCCGGCGCGAACAGGCCGATGTAGTTGCCGTCGAAGTCGTACTCATGAACGCCATCGGTGAGTTGATCGGCCACCAGGATGCTCTGACCGTCTGCGCTGAGCATGGCGTGTTTGGGTGTGCTGAGATGGGCCGTGTCCGCGGGAATGAAGTCGGCATCCACCAGGTCGCCGTTGGCCGGGTCGAAGGCCATGACGCGCTTGTTGGTGGAGTCAGGCACGAGCAGGATACCGGTCGAGCCAAGCAGTTGCAGGGCGCGGACATGGGCGGCTTGATCGGGAATCGGTAAAGAACGCGGGGCCGGCGCACTCCAGCCGTTCACTTCCGCGGTGATCTCCGCCTCATCGCCCGGGGGTAGGGCCGCGGCCAGGGTTGAGAAGACGGTGAGGGACAAAATGAGCACAAGGGCCAGGGCGAGGGTGAGAGAACGGAACAACTTGATAGACATTGCGAACGACCTCCTGATGTGATAGATGTGACAGAAAAAGAGCATCTCGATGATGACGCCGCTGGCACGAGTATGATAGTTACCTGTGTCAGCGGCGCCGATCTTGAACGATGTCCTGATCTCCTCGGGATGCGGCCACCATGCGCCGCATCCCGGCAGAGGCCTACAGGACTGCTTTAGCAGCCGATGATGGTCTCGATATTGAACAAGCGGTCGCCGGCGCCTACATGGTAGGCTGTGTCGGTGTCTGCGCCGCCGTCCAGGCGGTCAACTGCGCCGTCGCCGCCGCAGCCGCCGCCCGCGTAGAGGGTATCGTTACCCGCATCGCCGGTGATGGAATCCGCGCCGCCCTGGCCGTTCAGCACGTCGCTGCCGGCGCCGCCGCGCATGATGTCTGCGCCAGGCCCGGTGATCGCCGTGTCGTTGCCATCGCCTGCGTAGACCGTGAGCGCAATGGGGGCGGCGAGGCTTACCGCGCTGATGAAATCATTGCCCGCATAGGTATGAATGTTGATGCCGGTCACATCGCCGGTGGCGTAGGTGAAGGAGGGGTTGCCCAGCTTCACACGCACACCGTCGGCAATTTCCGCGGTAGAGACCGACAGAACATTGATCCTGTCCGCGAGCGCAGCGCCGCCATGCACGAACACCGGGCTGGCCGGCAGGTGATAGATGCCGTAGAAGACTGCGGTAGACGGCGATTCACGCAACTGCGCCAGCAGGTAGTAGTCGAATCCGGGATCGGTGGCCGGGAAGTTGATTCCGGCTCCAAGCGGGAAGTTGTTTCCGTCTCCAATCGGGAAGTTGAACACACCGCTGCTGGTTGCGGAGACGAAGTCCACAAAGCCCAGACCCATGTCACCCGCGCTGACAGTCGTATCCACTGAGCGGAACACCTTGAGGCGGTAAGTCACGCCAGGCGTGAAGCCGCTGTAGTTTACCGAGGCGACCGTGAAGCCGTTGGCCGTGAAGAAGGTCAACACCGGGCTACCGGGCGCGCTGGTCGGAGTTGGCGTCGGCGTCGGGGTGGCGGGCGCTGAGGTTGCCGTTGGCGTCGGCGTAGCTGTAGGCGGCGCCGGGGTTGCAGTCGGGGTGGCCGTGGGCGCTACCGGCGTGTCGGTCGGGGTGGCCGTGGGCGCTACCGGCGTGTCGGTTGGGGTGGCTGTGGGCGCTACCGGCGTGTCGGTTGGGGTGGCTGTGGGCGCTACCGGCGTGTCGGTCGGGGTGGCCGTGGGCGCTACC
>JAYRVL010000583.1:0-1540 GCA_041918575.1 Anaerolineae bacterium
CAAATTCAAGAGCACACGTACAGGTGCCAGTGGCCATACTGTCAATAGTTCCAGTGGACTTGTATACAATACAGGTGCAACACTTGAATATGCAGGAACGTCCAGCCAAACGACTGGAAGCGAACTTGTAGCTAGTCTATCCAATCTGACGATTGACAACTCCGCCGGTGTATCTCTCAGTGGCTCGCCCACCGTCAACGGCACATTGACCCTCACCAGCGGTGCGCTCTCGATTGGCGCCAACACGCTCACCCTCAACGGCGCCATTTCTACTGCAAGCGGCAGCCTGACAGGCGGCAGTTCGTCCAATATCACGATTGGCGGCAGTGGCGCCAGCACAACGCTGCCCGCTGTTACTCTGAATAACCTGACGCTCAATCGAGCCAACGGTATTACCCTGGGTGGAAGCACCACCGTCAACGGCACATTGACCCTCACCAGCGGCCTACTGACGCTCGGTACCAACAACCTGACCCTGGGCACGGGGGCCAGCGTGTCTGGTACACCCGGCTCCAGCAAGATGGTCGTGGCCGACAACACGGGTGAGATACGCAAGCAGTTCTCGGCCACGGGTTCGTTTACCTTCCCTATCGGCGACAGCTCCGGCAACTACTCTCCCGCCGCGTTCACCGTCAACAGCGCGGGCAACCTGGGTTCCAGCCCCTACATCGGCGTGCGCGTGACCGACTCGACGCATCCCAACCAACCGGGGGGCGCGACGAATTTCATCTCACGCTACTGGAGCGCCAGCAGCAGCCTGACCTCGCCCAACTATGACGCCACGTTTACTTTCATTGCCGGGGATGTCACCGGCTTCACCACTTCGATGAGCGGCAAGAAGTGGGATGGCGCTGCCCCCTGGACGACCCTGGGCGCAGCCACGGCCACCACCTTCGCCGGCACGAGCCTGACCTCCTTCTCCGACTTCACCGCGTTCGACACCCCCCTCGCGGCCGCCCTCTCCAGCTTCGACGCTACGTCCTACGGCGATCACATCCTGGTTGCCTGGGAAACGGTCTCCGAAGTGGGCAACGTCGGCTTCAACCTCTGGCGCGGTGTGTCGCCCAACGCGCCCGACGTGCAGCTCAACGCCAGCCTGATCCCCTCGCAGGGGCCGGGCAGCAGCCAGGGCTTCAGCTACGCCTGGCCCGACAGCGCCAACCTGGTCAACAACACCACCTACTACTACTGGCTGGAAGATGTGGACATCGCCGGCGTCGTCACCCGTCACGGCCCCGTCAGCGCCACCTACAGCGCACCCACCGCGGTCAGCCTGAGCGGCTTCGCGCCCGCGGCCGCGCCTCCGGTCGCCTGGCCCCTGGCCGCCGCCGGCCTCACCGCCCTGGCCGCCGCGGCCGTGGCCTGGCGCCGCCGCTAACGGCAATCCCCAGGCCTCAAATTGCTTGCACAGCCGCCGAACCTGTGTTACAATTTTTGCAGCAGCCGTATCTTACCAATTGATTTCTTGTACAGAAGCGAGGATTCTTTCGCCACGAATTTCACGAATTTTCACGAAACAAAAAATTCGTGTCCATTCGTG
>JAYRVL010000584.1:0-2210 GCA_041918575.1 Anaerolineae bacterium
CACACCAAGACACCAAGAACACCAAGACACCCATCGAATCCTTTGTATCTTGTGTGAGAACTCTTCGGACTCACACCAAGACACCAAGAACACCAAGACACCCATCGAATCCTTTGTATCTTGTGTGAGAACTCTTCGGACTCACACCAAGACACCAAGAACACCAAGACACCCATCGAATCCTTTGTATCTTGTGTGAGAACTCCTTGATGCTTTCGACAGCAAGTGTAGAGGGTGTCACTCTATTTGGCAAATTCACTCACGTGATGAAAATTGCTATTGGTTGAACAACGAGACCAGCGCGGGGGAGGCCATGCCGGCGCCGAGTCCGGCCATCAGCAGCACCCGCGCCTTCTGCGGGCTGAGGTCGCGCGCGAAGATTGCGCCTGCCCGCAGCAGGGCGATACCGCCGCCGCTGTACGCGTAAACCGGCCGCACCTCGCCGTAGGGCACGCGGCTGGCGATCACCACCGGAATGCCCAGGCCGAGCGCCTCCAGAATCCCCTGAAAGAGCGCGTCATTGACATTGCCCGCGCCCACCGCGTTGATCACCAGCCCGGCCGCGCCGGCCGCCAGCGCCGCCTTGAGCGCGAAATCGTCCACGCCGGCGTACATCGGGATGATGTCCACCCGCGGCAGATGCGCCGGCAAGGGCACATGCGTGCGCGGCGACCAGGCGCCGCTGTAACGCACCCGGCCGGCCTTGACCCGACCCAGGTCCGGCGGCAGCACCGATTGGAACGCATCTACGTCGGAGGTGTCAATTTTGGTCACCCGCCGCGCCGAATGAATGTTGCCGTTCATCACCACCAACACCCCACGGCCCGGTGACAGGGCATGAATGGCGACCGTGGCCGCGTCCACGATGTTACGCGGCCCGTCAGGGTCCGGATCGGACGCGGCGCGCATGGCGCCGGTCAGCACAATGGGAACATCGGTTGGCACGGTTACATCCAGGAAGAAAGCGGTTTCTTCCATGGTGTCGGTGCCGTGTAAAATGATGACGCCGCGCGGCCGGCGCTGCGCTGGCAGCCGCTGTCCGCCGACATCCACGGAAGTCAGCGTACGGATGCGCTGCGCCAGGTGCAGCCAGGTGTGTGGCTGCATCTGCTCGCTGGGAATGTTGGCAAACTCCTCGATGGTGATCTCGCCCAGGTCGCCCAACGCGGGAATGCCGGCCACCAGGTCGGCGCCGCTCAGTGCAGGCACCGGCCCGCCGCTGACCGGGTCAATGCGCATGGCAATCGTGCCGCCGGTGGCGATGATGTGGATGTTCGGTTGGCGCCGCTGCTGCTGACCTGGCTCGTTCATAGCGATCTCTGTGCTCCCCCTGAATGTTGCGGCTATTTGTAGCACATTTCAGGTCTCTCGCCAAGTTCTGGAGCCTGGCAGACAGCCCCGCCAATGACATAGATCATGTTGTCCGTCCGCACGGTATGTTAGAATCTTTTTTGAGAATCGTTCGCAATAAAATTGACAGATTGTGAGGCGCCGATTATGCTCTTGAATGAATTACGACCGGGTCAGCGCGGGGTGATCCGCCGCGTGAGGGGCGTCGGCGCCTTTCGCCGGCGCCTGCTCGACATGGGCCTGCTGCCCGGTGAGGAAATCGCCGCCATTCGCCTGGCGCCGTTGGGCAGCCCCGTCGAATACTGCATCAAGAACTATCACCTGGCGCTGCGCCCCTCCGATGCCAGCCTTGTAGACATCGAGGTGCTGCCTTGACGGAGCTGATGAGAACGCCGATCACGGTGGCGCTGGCGGGCAATCCGAACACCGGCAAAAGCACCGTGTTCAACGCGCTGACCGGATTGCAGCAGCATGTGGCCAACTGGCCGGGCAAGACCGTCGAGAAGAAAGAGGGAATCTGCACGCGGCTCGACGGGATCGAGATGACGGTGGTTGACCTGCCCGGCGCGTACAGTCTGTCTGCCTATTCGCCCGAAGAAGTCATTGCGCGTGACTACATCCTGCAGGAGCGCCCGCAGGTGGTCATCAACGTGGTGGATGCGCTCAACCTGGAGCGCAATCTTTACCTGACCGTGCAACTGTTGGAGTTGGGCGCGAACCTGGCGCTGGCAGTCAACATGGTGGACATGGCCGATGCGGCCGGCCTGCAGCTCGACTGCGACCGGCTTTCCACGCTGCTGGGCGGCATCCCGGTGACGCCGCTGGTGGCGCGGCGCGGCAGCGGTCTGGATGCGCTGCTG
>JAYRVL010000585.1:0-5800 GCA_041918575.1 Anaerolineae bacterium
TCACGGTCTGATACACCAAAACCTGCTAAAGCAGGTTGGTATTGGGTGCGACGACTCAATTCGTGTAATTCGTGGCAGCAGCCTGGCGCGGATGCCGTGTGCCTCTGAGGTCGTCATCTCGTCGCAGCCCTACGAGGGGGACGTGGAATCCCCTTGCGCAGGCTGGCTGCCGCACACAGCGCCGGGCAAGCCGAAATCACCCTCCCCGGCACCCGCTCCTTACCCGGCGGGCCTGCGCCCGGGTTGGCCGATTTTTCGGCAAACAACCCTCGCAGAGGCCAATGGACATCGCAGCCCCGTGAGCCCCGTGAATGAATTCACGGTCTGATACACCAAAACCTGCTAAAGCAGGTTGGTATTGGGTGCGACGACTCAATTCGTGTAATTCGTGGCAGCAGCCTGGCGCGGATGCCGTGCGCCTCTGAGGTCGTCATCTCGGCGCAGCCCTGCGAGGGTAATCTCTGCCGCCAACACGAACGACTCGACTTCGGCCATGAAGGTATCGGGGTTGATCGGTTTTTCGATGTAACCGTTACAGCCCGCGGCCAGGATGCGCTCACGGTCGCCGGCCATAGCATAGGAGGTGACGGCCACGATGGGAATGTGCGCCAGCGCGGGGCTGCTGCGCAGCGCTTCGGCCACCGCGTAGCCGTCCATCACGGGCAGTTGAATGTCCAACAGAATGAGCGCGGGGCGCAGTGCTTGCGCCAGTTCAATGCCTTGACTGCCGTCGCGCGCCGCAATCACCTGGTGTCCACGCTTCTCCAGAATGAAAGTGGTCAGGTAGAGGTTCTGTTCGTTGTCTTCGATGACCAGGATTTTTACCATACTACCTGCGCGCGTCGTCTAACCGACTTTGCGCATCGGAACGGCGCCGGTTGGCGTCGGCGATCCGGTTTCGCTTAGCGTCGGCAGCGCGGGTTTCCATCGTCACCGCTTGCTGCTGGCCGTCTGCCCTGGCCTGATCTGCATCCTGCTTGCCCTGGACCCGGTCGCGCTCGGCCGTGGCAGCGGCGTCGGCCATTCGGCTGCGAGCATCCGCTTGGTCGCGGTTCGCCTGCGCTTGCGCGGCAGACACATCGGCCGCCGCTTGCGCCTGCGCATCGGCCAGCTTTTGGGTGGCGGCATCTAATTGCGCGTGGGCAGCCTGCAAGGCCGCCGCTTTGAGATGGGCGGCTTGTTCCTCGGCCGCCGCCATCTGCGCATGGGCAAGGGTCAGCTCGGCATGGGCCTGGTCCAGCACGGTTTCGATGTTCAAGCCGCCATCCATCTCGATCGGAAACAGCGTGACCGGCGGTTCCAGGCCGTCAAGGCGGCCGGCGTGCAGGTAGCGGCGACGGCTTTCCACCGTCACCAGGCTCCGCGCCCAGGTCGGGTCGGGGCTGGGAGTATGCTCCCAGCCGTTGGCAGCTTGCGGCACGGTGCAGTTCCAGGCAGCAAAGCGGACGATGCGCCCGTGAAAGCCGGCAAAGATCCGCTTAGGATCGTCACGATTCACCAGCGCCCCTGCTACTTCCTGATGGGTTTGGGCGCTGTTCGGCGCGCCCAAAGAATGGCTCTCAAAAACCGTTACGCCAGCAGGCAAGGAGATCTGTTCTTCGACCACTTTCTCGCCATTGATGAAAGTGGAGACAATGCCACGTTTATCAAGCATCCAGGTGACACGCTGCCGCTCATTGATTTTCAGCCGGCGGTCTGACTGAACCTTGCGTTCTCCAGTCAGCACCTGCCCGTTCCAGCGCAGGTGCAGGGTCGGGATCCCGGTCTGGCTGTCTGCCTCATCCGGTTCAATCAGGCAGACAATTCGTTCCTCATCCTCATCAGTCGCCAGTTCGTAGAGGCAAATGGGCATTCGAGGATCAGATCCGGTTCCTTCCCAAATCAGTTCAGCCGAAACCGTCCAACCCTGGCGCAGCTCGATGCGGATAGGTTCGAAGGTAAGAACATCGTCCGGGCCAGGCAGCTGAGCGCTTTGGCCCGCTGCTAACGGGTCAGAACTCTGCCCAGCCCCAAAGGACAACACCTTGCTGTTTGCATCGCCGCCTTGCCCTTGCACCTGGTCCGGGGTCATCCCCAAACTCGCAGCGGTCCACTGGGCGCCGGCAAATTCACTCACCGCCACCATCTCTACATGCTGTCCATGCCAATGGGGATGCTTGGGGTCATGGTACAGGTCAATGTACCGGCCGGGTGTGTCGAGGACCGGTACTTCCAATGTGCGCCGTTCGGCCGCGACCCAATAGACGAAAGCCGCTTCCTGTCCAGAATTGTTCGTGTCTGCCAACCGGGAAACGGCAAGTCCGCGTGAGGGTCTGGGTGCTGGGTACAATGTCTTGACGGCCCCCAGTGCCTTCTCTATCCTGTCGTGGGGCAACATACGCGCCACCTCATCTTCCGCGTCCAGCCAGAGGAGCGAGCCATCTGGGGCAACCGCCAGGGCGATGGGAAAGGGCGAGGCAACATGCGGCAGCAGAACCTGGAACGTCTTTGGCTCATCAGCCGCGACATTGCTCCAATAGAGCTCCCAGCCATTCGTCCAATAGAGGATCTGTTTTTCCGGATCAAGGGCGATATCCCAATAGCCGGAACGGCCCAGAGGGACAAAAAAACCAAACAACTGCTGCCGCTCATCATGTTTGGACTCCCCTGGCGGAATCCAGGCCCGGCAAATGGCCCCGTCCGCCTCTATCCAGTAGAGGCCAACCCAGACCTTGCCTTCGCGTTTGGACTTGGCATGGTTTCCCGAAAAATCACAGGTGAGCGCTCGAGGCGGACTCGGCAAGTCCGGCGCATCGGTTGCATTGTTTTGGTTTCTGATATGCCAAAGGCCGCCATCCAAACTGATATACCAACTGCCGTCTGGTCCCAGGATCAAATCTGTCGTCCGCAAGTTGGTCGGATAATAATGTTCGGTGATTGAGTCCAAACCGCCGATCCGCTCGGCGCCACCCAGGACAAATCCCAGTCGTTTGATTCCCCGAATATGAATGTCGCGCCGCGCCTGCTGCCGGGCCAGCGCCACTGTTCGCTGCGCCTGCTTACGGGCCAGCGCGGTCTGGGCGGCGGCAGCCTTCCTTGCCCTCTGCAGGTTTTGATGATGCTCAACCTCTACCTGCTGCTGCATCTGCCTGACCAGCACGCTATCGGCAGGGGCAGCGGGTAGATCGGCGCTGACGACAACGGCAGCGGGCGGCGCTTGCCAGGCGTCGAACCCCTGGGCAAAGAGATCCAGGGCCGGCGCCTCGGCCGGGGTCGTAGATGGATAGCGCTCGTCGCGAATTTGTTCGAGGGTGCGGGCGCTGTTCCACACCCGCACTTGCGCAACAGCGCCACGGAAGCCCTCGCCCAGAACCCACGACCCGGCGGCGTTGGCATCCTTTTCCGAATGATCTGCCTGCTGCACCTGGCGCCCGTCGAGGATCTGGCACAGGGTCGTACCATCCCACGTAAGCGCAAGATGATACCATCTGTCTGGGCGCAGCAGTTGGCCGCCGAATCGCAGCTCGTCGCCGGCGCCGCGCAGCTCGGAGGGCTGTCGAACAATCGTCAGGCCGGTCGTCCCGCCCTTCACCGCCACGATGCCGAGGCGGGCTGTGGCCGCTTGTGATCCGGCCGCCGCACGCTCCGAAGCGGCAGGCACAATCGGCTGCGGCTCGGCATGGTAGGAGGAGACAACCAACGAGGCCTCGGGTTCTTCGATTGCGACGTAGCCTGGTCCATAATAGTGCCACTCGCTATCTAGCTTTTTCCCAATCTGATAGCCACTGGGCGCCACGGCGGCTCTGCGTCCACGCGCCGTATAGATAATGCCATCCTCGCCGTATGGCGCTTCGCCGAAGGCAAGGCTGCGCGGCGTCCAGGGCAGATCGCTCAGGTCGTCGTGGCTTTCGGTCAGATTCACGGGTGTTCCGCCCTGCCCGTGGTTGGGATACAGTCGAAGAACCGACCCTTGCGGCACGCGAACGCTCTTGAAAGCCGGAAGCGCTGCGCGCGGATCATTGATCTGGGGCGCCAACGTCTGCTGGCGGAATGGCTCCTGCTGCGTCGTAAAGATCAGTTCTGTTCCTGCCAGTGGGGCATCCCGGCGCGGTTCGATGCGGGTGACGCCATCGGGAAGCTGTGACAGATCGCCGCGCAGAGTGGAATGCACAGCCTGTGCGACACTATGCCCGAAAGCCGCGATATGCTCGTGGAATCCTGGCCCCCATTCCCGCTGCTCTCTGCTCAGCTCAAATCCTGGCGGCGCCCATATGGAGCGATCGCTACTGATCTGCACGACTCTGCCGGCGGGAATGATCTGCCCATGGGGAGAAAGTGACAGAACCCCTTCGGTTCCAAACGGCGCCTCGAGGAAAATCGCGGCTTGCGGCTTCCAGCCCAGAGCGCGCAGGTCAAAGATCCCATCCGTAAGAACTTCATAATCAGCAACCGCTGTCACCTCGGCGATGGGCTTTCTGAACAAGAACAGCGCTCGCCGTTTGGGGATACTGAGGATGCTAAACTCTGGGACATCCTGCGACCAGGTCTGACCCAAGCTGCTCAGCTTCGCCCATTGCCCATTGGCCAGGCGATAGATGGCTTGCCCCTGCGGTGTTTTGGGCTGGTCAGGCGGACGCTCTACACGCGCAATCCCTGCCGCCATCCCGGTTGTGTCCTTCGCGGGCTGGGATGCGGTCGCTCGCTTGATGACATAACGTGTACTGCCTGGACACTCGTGCAACCCACTGCCGATGATCTCTGGGATTTCTTCGCTGGCGATGGGAACCAGGCGAAAACTGGGAGGCGCCCAGAACTGCCATCGGACCGAATCAGCCGGCATGGGCGTTCCTACAGGAAAGAGCCGTACTTCTCGTTCCAAAGCATTCCCGGTAGTTGGCCCAATCCCAATCACTCCCTCCCGGCTATCCGGGATCTGAACGTAGATGGCCGATCTTACGGACCAGGGCGGGGATGACAGATCACTTTGCTTCCCTGAAATGACCCTTGCCTTTCCCGCATACTCTGGTTTTCCAAACAAGAAGAGAATGTTGTTTGGCGGGACCTCCACTGGCTGCAACGGCTGAAGCTTAAGCGGCCAGTCTGGGGGAAGGCTGCCGGTCAGGTTTGGCGCCCAAAGAGTGGATATGTTCGAACCGGACCCTGGATTTGCATCCTGGCGCAACTGCGTCACTTCTAGGGCCACACCTGAGGGCACCCAGGCCGATCCGACCTGCGTGAGTCCAGGCTTTTGATCCGTAGTTTTCTCTTTCGTGTTATTCTCCTGCGGTCGCTGCCAGAAATCAGGCAGGATCAGCACCTCGGCCTTGCCCTGGTAGCCCGCCTGCTCGAACAGAACCACATGATTCTGACGGCGATGACTGCGATCGAGCACGACCAGCGAGCCGATCTGCTGCTGACCGGCGGGCGCCTGCGGTAGATCCTGGGAGACGGCAAAAGATTCGCCCTGAAAATCCGGCTCGCTGAAGAAGACGGCAGCGATATCTTCCGGCAAGCTGACTGAACCGAGCTGGGGCAGGTAATCTGCGGCCATGCTCCTGTACAGGCCTTCTTTCAGACGCACGGGCTTACCGCCATACCCTGGCTGCGGATAGAGCCGGACGGCCCCATCCATCGGCGCCGGGCAAACCCATGCCTCAATGGTATAACCATTGGACAGATCGGGCATCTTGCCGCTCAGATCAATTTCGTGCTCATGACGCAAACGTAGAGCGTCGGTATTACTCATGATGGTCTCCGCTCTGCTGTGAATCCAAACTGCTCAGGTCTTGGCAGGAGTCATACTTGAATTCATGACGGATCA
>JAYRVL010000586.1:0-2823 GCA_041918575.1 Anaerolineae bacterium
CGCGGTGGAGCTGCTGCAAGCGCCCCCGGCGGCGGCCTACGCCTTCGCGCTGCCGGGCGAGCATCAACCGGCCGTCCGCACGTCATTACCGGCCCAGGCGAGCGAAGCAGAGCCTTGATCAGTCAGCTCTCTCTGTCACACGGGGATGCTGCGCAAGAAGGCCGCGCTTTCTTCAGGCAGGGCCGCTTCCTTCGTCGCCATGTTCTAACGGATTTCCGGCACGGTGGCCGCGCCTCTACTCCTGCCTCAGTCGTACTTGTCTGTGCGGAAGCGAAACAGGCGTATCGGTTCGTCTTCCCCGATCTGCGCCTTGCGCCGCGCCAGCGCAATTTGCCGCGCCGGCGTCTCGATCCCCGCGATGTTGGGCAGCAGCAGGCCGCGGCGGCCGTCGCGCGCACTCGCCACGATCACGCCAAATCGGGCAGGGTTCAGGTCGGCGGCTGAATCAACCGGCTCTGGTTCGCTCAGCACCGATATTTCCACGCGCAGCGCTGGCGCCTCGCCCGGCGTCACTGGCCGGAAGCGCGGATCGCGCGTGGCCGCGGCCACGCTCTCGGCCACCACTTCCTCCGCCAGCGACGCGGGGGTGGGGACAACCGAGCCGATACAGCCGCGCAGCGCGCCGTCAGCCGTCCACAGGGTGACAAAAACGGCAGCCGGCGCAGCATACTGCTGCACCAGGTCGGCCGGCGCGTGGAAAGGGCGGCGATGCACAATCGTTTCTTGCAGCGTTTGTCGCGCCAACTCAACCAGTGGATGAGACACAACGCCTCCCTTCTGTTCCGAACGGCTCATTCTTCCAACAGGCGACGGGCGATCACCAGGCGCTGTACTTCGCTGGTGCCCTCGCCGATCTCCATCAGGCGGTTGTCCCGGTAGATGCGCTCCACCGGGTATTCGCGCGAATAGCCGTAACCGCCATGAATCTGAATGGCGCGGAAACAGACCCGTTCGGCCATCTCTGTGGCGAACAACTTGGCCTGCGCCGCCTCCTTGGAGTACGGCCGCCCCATGTCCTTGAGCCAGGCAGCCTTGAAAACGAGCAGCCGGGCCGCTTGAATGTCGGTGTCGCTGTCGGCCAGCATCCACTGCACCGCCTGGTGATTGGCAATGGCGGTCCCAAACGCCGCGCGTGACCGGGCGTAGGCGAGAGCGGCGTTCAGCGCGGCCTGCGCCAGGCCCACGCTCAGCGCGGCGATGCCGATACGACCGCCATCCAGCACCTCCAGGGTTTGGTGCAAGCCGCGGCCCTCTTCGCCCAGCACGTTTGCGGCCGGTATGCGTACGTTGTCAATCGCCACCGCGTAGGTGTGAGAGCCGTGCAGCCCCATCTTCTCTTCGGGCTTGCCTGGCTGAAAACCTGGCGTGCTCGTCGGCACGATGACGTGGCTCAGGCTGCGGCTGCCCCCGCGTCGATCGGTGCGCACCAGCAGCACCGCGGTGGTCGCTTCACCGGCGTTGGTCAGCCACATCTTGCTGCCGTTGATCACCCATTCGTCGTCCACCCGTTCGGCAAAGGTGCGCACGCCGCCCTGCAAGTCCGAGCCGGCGCCCGGTTCGGTCAGACCCAGGCAGCCGATGTGGCGCCCCTGCGCCAGGGGCACGAGGAAGGTCTGCTTCTGAGCGTGCGTGCCAAAACGATTGATTGGGCCGCAGCACAGTGCCAGGTGCGCGGCCACGATGAGCGCGGTGGACCCGCAGCCGCGACCCAGCTCTTCGATCAGGATCGCCGCGCCGGTTTGATCGGCGCCGGCGCCGCCGTACTCCTCGGGGATGTTGAGGCCCAGCAGACCGAGCGGCGCCATCTTCCGCAAGGTTTCCCACGGATACTCGCCTGTTTCGTCCACATGCCGCGCGCGCGGGGCCACTTCTTGATCCACGAAATCGCGCACCAGGGCACGCAGGGCTTTGTGCTCATCATCGAGTTCGAACAGCATGGTTTTATCTCCTTGCGCTGTGGCGCAAACTGCCTGACGTTGCCGCTCACAGCCGTATCGAAGGTGTTGTGTGATTTCATTCTACCACCGTTCGTTTGTTGGGGTCAAGCAGCCCCCAGCGCGCACAGGAATTCCAAATGTGACCGGAATCGAGGCTTTAGCCGGCGCAGTTTGCGGCTTTGCTGGCTAAGAAACCGGCTGAAGCCTCCAATCCAGGTCCGATCACCGCCTACATTTGATCTTATTTGGAATTCCTTCAGCGCGCGCTGCCCGTGTAATCAGAAACGACCACCTGCGATGGTGAAGATGAGCAGCGATGTGACCGCGCCGATGGCAAGGCCGATGACGACATCGAGCAGGAAATGCACGCCCAGGGCCACGCGGCTCCACGCGGTCCAAAGGGAAACTCCGATGGCGGCCCAGGCAAAATCGGGCGCCAGGAGCGCGCCCCAAACGGCCACCGTTCCCATGCGGGTGGCATGGCCGGACGGGAAGCTGTGACGGTCGTATTTGACCGAATAGAACCCCTTTTGCTCCTGCGGTCTCTGCCGACGCAAGATGAACTTGCTGGAGGTGGTGAGACTGCCGCCCACGGTCATGCTGATAATCCATAGCAGCACACCCCGGCGCAGAGAATCATCGCCGAGCCAAAGGCCTAGCGCAGCCAGTGCAAACCAGAGATAGCCATCGCCCAGATGCGCGCCCAGCCAGGCCAGGCCGAAGGGCAAGCGAGCATCCCGTGTCACCTGCAGGCGGGCGCTGACCGCCCGATCCCAGGCGCCAACCCGGCTGCGCCAGGCGCCAGTTCTGCTGCGCCGGGCGCCAGCTCTGCTGCGCCGGGCGCCAGCTCTGCTGCGCCAGGCGCCAGCTCTGCTGCGCCAGGCGC
>JAYRVL010000587.1:0-2102 GCA_041918575.1 Anaerolineae bacterium
GCAGTTCCAAATGTAGCCTGGTTTTTTACCACAGAGATCACAAAGAACGCAGAGAAGTTGCCGATTTGCGTCTGATCTGCCGTTTCTTTGTGTTCTCTGTGCTCTTTGTGGTTGAATGTGTGCTACATTTGGAACTGCTGCTTCCCGCTGGCAGAGATTGACAGGTCAGGGAGGAAAGGTGTAAACTGAGGGCCGTGTGCTTCTTGGCGTCTTGAAGGGAGTTAGGGTTTGGATCTACCACTGACCGCTGCGCACAAGGTCTGGTACTCGCAGACGGTGGAAGCGCTGGCTGCCTGGGTTCTGCAGCCAGAACAGCCGCCGACCATCGTCAGCACGTGGCCGACCGCGGCCTGGGAAACCTTCGGCCTGACCGCGTATCTGCACGGCGTGCTGCCGCTGCTGTGGGGCATGCCCTGGCGCTCGCAGCTGCCGCCCGCGGTGCAGGCGGTGATCGAGACCGGCTATCGCAGCAACGCGCGGCGCAACCAGCGCCTGCTCGACGAACTGAACGGCCTGCTGACCAGCCTGGCGCAGGCCGACATCCCGGCCATGCCGCTGAAGGGCAGCCTCCTGCTCGAAAATCGCCTCTATCCTGACCCTGCCCTGCGCGCCCTGCATGACCTGGACATCCTGGTGCCCCCGGAGCAGCTCCTCCGCGCGACGCAGGCCGTGCAAGCCCTCGGCTACCGGGTCGAGAATCGCACCTGGCGCCACATCGTTCTGCATCCGCCCGGCGCGGCCGCCATCGTCTCCTGGACGCAGGATCACCCGGACAATCCCCGCTTTCTCGATCTGCACAGTCACGTGCGCGAAGAGTTCCGCGGCGCCAGCTATGACCTGACCGCGCAGCTCTGGCGAGATGCCCGCCCGGCCGCGTTCCTGGGCACGACGGCCTGGACGCCCGCGTCCTCGGACCTGCTGCATCATCTGGTCGTCCATGCCTCGGTCTCCATGCTGGAGCGCCTGCTGCGCCTGATCCACCTGGCGGACCTCAGCCTGCTGGCGCAACGCCAGGCGCCGGAGTTGGTCCCCCTTTCGGCCGAGGGCGCGCGTTTCCTCTATCCGGGCCTGGGGCTGCTGACCCACTACCAGCCCGACGGGCCGCTGGCCGCGCCGGCCGCTCGACTGGCCTGCCAGGTGCATGGCCCGCTGCTCGCCTGGGTTGCTGCCAGCCGCCTTGCCAACCGCACCTTCGCCAGCGACGCGCCGGCGCCGCCCGGCGAGATGCTGCGCGTGTGGCCGGCCAACCGCCGTGAACGGCGGCGGGCTGTGCAGCACACGTTGTTTCATTCACGCAGCGAGTTGGCCGCGCTCTACCCGCGCCTGAGCGCCTCGCCCTTCTTCTGGCTGGCCCATGTCCGCTTCTGGCTGCGCCTGTTGGTTTCGCTGAGCGGCCGGGGCTGGCGCGCACTGGCGCAACGCGATGCCCGGAGGGCGCATGGCCGCTAACCTGCGCCGCACCACTGTGCTTGTCCTGGGCCTGACCCTGGTTGTCAACGCGCTCAACTATCTGCGCGATGCCGGCCTCGCGGCGCGCTTCGGCGCCAGCCCGGCCAGCGATGCGATCTTCAGCGCGCTCCTGCTGCCCGCCATTCTGCAACAGATGCTGGTGGCCGGCACGCTGGCGCCGGCCGTGGTGCCCGTCTACCTGGAGATGGCCGGCCACAGCCCAACACAAGCCCGACGCCTGATCTGGCAGGTGCTGCTCAGCGTGGCCGTGGGTCTGATCCCCCTGGCGGTGCTGGCTGTGTTCCTGACGCCTGCGCTGGTCAATCTGCTCTTTCCTGGTTTCGACGCCGCGACCCAGGCCATGACGGTGCAAGCCCTGCGTTTCTTCTGGCCTGGCGCGGTCTGCCTGATCCTGGCCGGCCTGACGGGCAGCCTGCTCAACGCGGCCGATCATTTCGTCCTGCCCGCGCTCACGCCTGGCCTGGGCAGCGCGCTGGCGCTGATGGTGCTATGGCTGCGGCCTGCGGTGAGCGTGCCAGAACTGGCGCTGGCGTTGGCCCTGGCGATGGCGATGCAGTTGCTGCTGCATCTGCCCGGCCTGTGGACCGCGGGTCGCAATCCCCATGCCCTGCCCGCCCCTGCCGGCGGGATGA
>JAYRVL010000588.1:0-7151 GCA_041918575.1 Anaerolineae bacterium
GGCCCTGTATCTGTTTGGTCCCAAGGGCGCGCAGATTTACGCAGACGTGGCCGGCAGCCCGATGGTGGCCAAGGGCGTGGCCGCGGCTGATCCGCTGGTCAAGGCTTTTGCCGATGCCGCTGCTGCTGGTTTCCCGCGACCGCAGAGCAAGGAATTCAGCAACTGGTGGGGCCCGTTCGGTGATGCCGTCACCAAGGTCATGGAAGGCCAGCTCAAGCCGGCCGATGCGGTGGCAGAAGCCTGCGCAGCCATGAACAAGGCCAACGGTAAGTAACCATTTCGCATGAACCTGGGGAGCGCTGTCTTGACGGCGCTCCCCAGAGTCTAATCAGGGAAATAAGTCGTGCCCTAGTAGCATTTTTCTCTCATCTGAAAGGGAACACCTCATGGCTACTATGACAGAGCAACCAATGCCCCGTAGCGGTTCTGCCAATTGGTGGATGCGCACATCCACGACTCGCACCGCCTGGTTGTACCTGCTCCCCGCATTCCTGGTAATGGGCCTCATCACGTTCTACCCATTGTTCTACCAGGTTTGGATGTCCACGACAGACTATAATATCAAGAACCTGCGCATAGATGCCCCGGCGCCCAACCCGGCTCATCAGAGTGAAGCGTGCAGCACCAATATGAAGGGCGAGTGCACCTGGGGAAGATTCGACAATTATCGCCAGATCTTCACGGGCGAACTCCCAGTTGCTATTGCCAACTTCAGCTTTTGGAATGTACTTGTCTTCGACTTGATTTGGACTTTCACCAACGTACCATTTCACGTCATCATAGGCGTGCTGATTGCCGTCTTGTTGAACACCAAGGGCCTGTGGTTTAAACGCTTTTACCGCGCAGTCTTCGTCCTGCCTATCGTCATCCCGTCCCTCGTGGTCGCGGTGGTCTGGCGTAACATGTTCGACCCCGACTTCGGCTCGATCAATCAGTTGTTGACCAGCGTGAGCCAGCTTTTTGGCGGCGGAGCCGTGGCCTGGCGCTGGCTCGACCAGGTCAACTATCCGATCGCCGGCATTCCCCTGACCCTTTCTTATTTCGCCCTCCTCATCGCCAATATCTGGCTGGGCTGGCCTTTCATGACCATTGTGGCTACCGGCGCACTGCAAAGCATCCCCACGGATTTGTACGAAGCGGCTTCCATTGATGGCGCCACCGGACGCCAGCAGTTCTTTGCGATCACCATGCCGCTGTTGCGCCCCGCCATCATCCCGGCTTCGGTGCTGGGCATGATTACAACTTTCAATTTGTTCAACCTGATCTACCTGCTTTCCGGCGGAGGCCCTCTGCGCAGGACAGAAATTCTCGTCACTACGGCTTATCGCCTCGTCAACGAAAACCGCCTGTATGGCGTTGCTGCGGCCTTTAGTGTCATCATCTTCTTTGTGTTGCTCATCTTGACCCTGGCTACCAACTACGTGACCAAAGCAACAGAAAGGTATGATATCTAATGGCTACTTCAACCGCTTCGGCGTCGAGCCGTTCCATTCGTTCACGCTTCCCCAGGCCAGACTTGCCGTATCGGAGTCAGTTGATCCGCCAATTGATTCTGTTGTTCATCACTTTTATCACGCTGTTCCCCATTATCTGGGTCGTCAGCCTTTCGATTGACCCCAGCGGCGTCTCCCGTCCCACCGAGCTGCGCTTGATCCCCCCCGGCGCGTCACTGGACGCCTACCGCCGGGTGATGGCTCAGCCAACCAATAATCCGATCACCTTCGGCCAGCTTGCCTTGAATTCTCTCAAGTTGGCGACGGGTGTGGCGATCTTTTCTGTGGGGATCGGTGTGAGCGCCGCCTATGTCTTCTCGCGCTTCAAAATTCGCGGCCAGAAGTTTCTGATGTTGGCCGTGCTCACTGTGCTGATGATGCCTTCGATTGGCTCGATCGCGCCGCTTTTTGTGCTGCTCAACAAAATTCAGATTGGCGCCGGCCCCGGCGATACGCTCCGTAATTCGCTTTACGGCGTCGGGCTGGCTGTCATCTCCGGCGGTCTACCGTTTGCCATCTGGAACTTGAAAGGTTATCTGGACACCATTCCACGTGACCTGGAAGAAGCCG
The DNA here is from genome assembly GCA_041918575.1 of Anaerolineae bacterium. Lineage (GTDB taxonomy): Bacteria > Chloroflexota > Anaerolineae > SSC4 > Amarolineaceae > Amarolinea. The sequence goes on from JAYRVL010000588.1 coordinate 2,064, forward strand.
CACGCATTGATGGCGCTACCATCAACCAGACCTTCCTACAAATCATCCTGCCGCTGGCGACGCCGGCCCTGGCCGTCACCGCGTTCCTGGGCTTTCTCAGCGGTTGGACCGAGTTCGCGTTGTCGTGGCAGTTCCTGAACAAGGTTGAGAACTTCACCTTGTCTATGGCCCTCTGGAATATGACCGGCCAATACTCAGGTCAGGTTCCCTGGTCCAACTTTGCCGCCATGGCGCTCCTGGTGGCGACGCCGGTTTCTGCCGTCTACCTGATGCTGCAAAAGTACATCGTCAGCGGTCTGACGATCGGCAGCGTGAAGTAGGCTGGCGCCGTCCGGGCTTTCGCGCTCGAGAGGCCCGCGTTCTCATTGACCGAAAAACCAACATCGAAAAGCCGGATTTCACCTGGAATCCGGCTTTTTGTTGCGCCCGCCGCAACTTGTGCTACAATGGATGCATGAATCACCCCCTGACATGCGTGATGAGATGAGATGAGATGACCATGGCGATCTTGCATCGGTGGCCGCTGACCGCGAACAGGGACACGATAGTTTACCCGCAAAGTGATGGCAAACCGATGGCCGAATCTGACCTGCACCGCGATGATGGTCTGGATCATTCAACGGCTCACCTACAAACTGTGGGAAGAAGGCCAGGCGCCGCAGGTGGTTTTCGAGGTGACGTTGCGCCCCAAGACCAGCGTAATCAAACAGAGCGCCAGCCTGATGCGCTGGCGCTCTGTTTTTGTGCTCTTCACTACAAAATGCATCTTATCCGGCCCGAAAAAGGCCGGGCAACAGGCTGTGTCACCTGAGCGCGGCGGCTTTGTTCCCCTGTTCGGCCAGGCGCGCCTTCAACTCGGCCTGGCGCGCGTAGTCAATGGCATCGGCCAGGATGCGCAGCGCCTCTTCTGGATTGTGAAATCCCATGCTGTTCTCCGCCGCGATGAAGTCCCAGCGCAACTGCGCCTTGCGATGCAGCAGCCGCGCTTCGTCCAAGACGCCTCCATCGAACGCAGGCAGCTTCGCGGTGTCGGTAATGGCCTGAATGGCGGCGACCAGCGCCTCTTCCGAACGGATCATGGTGTCGTTGACCTGCTTCTGAATCTTGGCGACACGCTCGACGACATACGTGACATTGGCGTGGCACTGCCCACACGCCTGTTCGGCATACTTCAAGGGGCTGGCGACGAAGTGTGAACTGTATTTCATCGCACCTTCCCGCTGATAGGGCATATGACAGTCCGCGCAGGCCACCCCAGCCTGGTAATGTGTGCTTTCCGCCGTGAAGAATTCGTATTCCGGGTGCTGCATCTTGATCATGGGCGCACCTGAAATGGCATGCGTCCAGTCCTTGAACGACTGACCGTTGACCTGGAACTCCTGGTAATACTGCTCGATCTCCTCGATACGCGTCCCCTTGCTCCACGGGAAGGTCAAATACTTGCCGTCGCCCTTGAAATAGTATTCGACATGGCAATTGGCGCATACCACGGTGCGCATCTCCTGGCGGCTGAGCGCGTCTGGGTCTTTGCCCTGGGCCGTCAGCGCCTCGCGCAGCGCCGGGTTGGTCACGATCAATTTCATCGTGCTCGGTTCATGGCAGTTGGCGCAGGCAATCGGCTGCTCCACCAACGCCTTGATCTCGCTAAAAGGCGAGGCAAAGAACCTGGCCGGCGTCAATTCGGCCCACAGCCGCGGATTGTCGGCGCTCTTGCACGACATGCAGGCGCCGGCCGTGGGGTTGCGGCCCGTTTCCGTGACATCGGTCACGGCCCAATAATGCCCGCGATCCTCTTTGTAATCTTTGGAGAAGGCGTTGCCGGCAAACAGCGTCTTCAGGCGCGGGTCGGCGTCGAGTTTCTGGATGGGGTCCGATCCACCATAGGGGGTTTTCGCCATTTCCTGCGTGCGCAGCCAGCTATCGTACTGCTGCGGGTAGTTCACAGCCCATGTCTTGGGGTCCGGTTCCATGGGCGCAATGGAAACGAGCGCCTGGGGGCCGCGCGCCTGCAGGGGCTGGTTGTTCAGAAACACGAAAACGCCGATCAAGGCCGCAGCCAACAACACGACCAGCGCAGTCAAGAGCCATACGGTTCGTTTTGTTTGCATAGGGTTTTCTTCCTTCTTCTCTTCCTTCTAATGAATACGATTCCAGGGCGGTCACAGCCTTACTGATAAAGCGAATTGCCTGGCGCGCCATGCGGCACGGCGCGATGACAGTCGAAGCAGTAGCGGTCCGCGCCTGGCTGCCCATCGGCAATCTGCGACACGGTGGCGGCGTGGCAGCGAATACAGTTCTCCTGTACGATTTCCCGCGTTGACTCCTTCGCCCGGATGGCATCTGGAATATGCCCGGTGGCAAAGGCCGAAACGTGGTTGAAGCCAGAGCGCGCCTTCACGAAGTATTTGGGAATCAGCGCATGAGGCGTGTGGCAATCGTTGCAGGTAGCAACCGCCTGGTGACCGGAATGATACCAGCCCTCGTAGACCGTTCCCATGACGTGGCAGTTGTTGCACGCCGTCGGGTCGTTGCCGAGGTAGGCCGTGAAGTTCGTCACGCGCATCCCTACACCAACCACAATCAGTATCATGACCAAACTAATCAAGATCGGTAGTTTCATGGCGCTCCTTTGTGGGTTGTCTGTCTGAACCAAACGACGCCCAATGATCGCGCACGATTACATCGGGGTGTATGATTTTGCGCAGGTGAGGCCAGTTTCAGCGCAGAAAACGCATGGCCAGGGCCGCCGCGCCGAAGCCGTTGTCTATGTTGACCACGGCGACGCCGGGCGCGCAACTGTTCAGCATGGCGAGCAGTGCGGCCAACCCGCCAAAACTGGCGCCGTAGCCCACGCTGGTCGGCACGGCAATCACCGGCGCAGCCACCAGCCCGCCCACCACACTGGCCAACGCGCCCTCCATACCTGCCACCACGATGACGACGGCCGCCTGCGCCAGCCGCTCGCGCTGCGCCAGCAGCCGGTGCATGCCGGCCACGCCGATGTCGTTGATGGCGACCACCCGTTGGCCCCACAGTTCGAGCAGAAGCGCGGCCTCAGTAGCAACCGGCAGATCAGAGGTGCCGGCCGTGGCAATCGCCACAAACGGCCCTTCCCGCGGCACAGGCGGCGCCTCACCCAGGGTGAGGATGCGCGGCGCGGGGTGATATGCCGCCGCGGGCAGGAGGTTCTGCACGGCCTGCGCCTGCTCCGCGCTCACGCGCGTCGCCACGGCCAATCCGTTCGCAGCCGCCAGCCGTTCCAGGAGGCGCGCGGTCTGCTCGGCGGTCTTTCCCGCGCCGAAGATGACCTCCGGCAGGCCGGTGCGCAGGGCGCGATGATGATCGAGCCGGCCGTAGTCTGCCACGGTCTCATAGGGCAGATCGCGCAACACGTCCAGCGCGGCGTCTACCGAGGTCTCTCCGGTTTGAACGGCGCGCAGCAGGTTTGTCAAGCGCTCAATTTGCATGGTCGAGGCCTTCGTTCAAGCTGCCGCTGCGATAGCCGCGCAGATCGAGCGCCACAAAGCGGTAGCCGGCTGCACGCACGCCGCTGTCCAGCGTTTCGCGCAAGGCGAAAGCAGCGCCTAGTTCCTCCGGCGCCACCTCGATGCGCGCCAGGGCGCCATGATGGCGCACGCGCACCTGGCGTAAGCCCAGACTGCGCACATGACGTTCTGCCGCGTCAATTTGGCGCAGCGTGTCCAGCGTGACCGGTGTGCCATACGGAATGCGCGAGGAGAGACAGGCCAGGGCCGGTTTGTCCCAGATGGGAAGTCCCAACGTCTGCGCCCAGGCCCGAATGTCGGCCTTGGTCAGACCGGCGTCTTTCAACGGGCTGATGATGCCATGCTCAACGCCGGCGCGCGCGCCCGGCCGGTGATCGCCCAAATCGTCCCAGTTGAGGCCGTTGAGCACCGCGGCCAGACCCTGCGCCTGCGCCAGGGGAAGCAGCAAATCGTACAGCTCAGTCTTGCAGAAGTAGCAGCGATCGGCGCGGTTGGCGACGTAGTTGGGGTCATCCATCTCATGCGTTGAGATGATCTCGTGGCGCGCGCCGAGGGTGGCGGCAAAGCGTTCGCACGCCTCCAATTCCCAGGAGGGGTAGGAGGGAGAAACCGCGGTGACGGCCAGGACGCGCGCGCGCCCCAGGGTCTGCAAAGCTACGGCCAGCACGAGCGCGCTGTCAACCCCGCCAGAGTAGGCCACCAATGCCGAGCCAAGCGAGATCAACTGAGCGGTCATGCGCGCCTGTTTTTCGGCCAAGGGCAGGGTGGAAAGATCGGGCTGCGCCAACCGCACCGGCGCCTGATCGAGCAAGTCAATTGGAATCACAGCGAACCTCGTTCGTATTTCGTTGGGGTTATCTTGCGACCATTGCCGGGGGGGGCCAACGCCAGGCCTTTCTCTACAGATGTGGGTTGAGATAGGTCACGCCGGGCATTTCAGCGGCCGCGTGGGTGGTGTAGGTCAGTGTTGTGATGGACGCATGACCGGGATAATCGTCCGTCATGCCCCATGCAATCAGGCGGCGCTTTTGCGCGACGGAGAGGGGGGCGCCGCGCGCCCAGAGGAACGTGAAAGCAATCAGGTCGCCGTGCGTAACGCCCACCACGTGTTCGCCTGGATGAAGGCGTCGCGCGTCGGCCAGGAAAAGCTGGATGCGACGCAGCAAGTCACTGGGCTGTTCGAACGGCGCAGGCACGTCGGTGTACAGGTCCCACTGGCGCGCTTCCAGGGCTTGCCGCGTTTGGCCGTCGAAGGGGGTGCGCGCCTCGATCAAGTGCTCGCAGAGATATTGAGGAATGTCGGGCAGGACGCGGGCGAATTCAGCCGCAGTCTGGCGTGTGCGCAAGAGAGGGCTGGCATAGAGAACGCTGATACCCAGGGCGGACAGCAGACCGGCTGCGGTCTGCGCCTCGGCGCGCCCGCGGGCGCTGAGGCCAAAATTCGGCAGGTGTCCGTAGTATAAATCGTGGGGGTTATGCACTTCACCGTGACGCACCAATGAGATGGTCGTAACGAGGGTGTTCATTCATCATTTCCTGATACAGTGATATTTTTTGTCAGGTCCCAGAGAACACAGAGGAC
>JAYRVL010000589.1:0-1829 GCA_041918575.1 Anaerolineae bacterium
CGACAAACTGATGCATCTGCACACCGAGGATGACCTGTACTACATCCGCAACTATTCGCCGCTTCTCGATTTGCGGATTCTCTGGCGTACGATTGGGGCGGTAGTGCGTGGACGCGGCGCCTACTGAGGGGCTTTTCGGGCAGGATTACCCAAACGAAGTATTGCTATCGCGGCCGGGTTGTGTTATTTTCATCCTCAGCAAACGCATCATGATGCGGCCAAGTTGCGCATTTAGTTTTCTTGGAGGAAAAACGAATGAAACGCTCACGATTTCTGATGATCTTTAGCCTGGTGCTCACCCTGGCGATGTTGGCGACGCCCGCCTTTGCGGCTGACCCCAACCCGGGTTCCGGCAGCGCCGACGTCACCGTGATGAACGCGGACACCGCGGGCGGCGGCGCCGCCACCGTCCTGGCGCAGTACTACAGCCAGGCCGGCTCTCTGTCGAATACCCGGCAGCAGAGCGTCAACGCGCTCGGCTCCTATCAGTTCCGCGCAGCCGACTCTGGCCTGCCCGACAACTGGGTGGGCGCCATGGTGCTTTCGGCCAGCACGGAACTGGCCGCGACAGCCACCATTCAGTGGAGCGGCGGCTCCGCGGGCGACGGCGTCGAAGCCGACTCCTATTCCGGTTTTGCCAGCGGCTCCAATCGCATGAACGTGCCCTTTGCCGTCTATGCGCCGAACGCCCAATACACCGTCATCTCCGTGCAGAATACCGAAAGCGCGACGACGGCCAACATCACCATGAAGTATTACAATCGCGCCGGCAATCTCGATGCCACCATCACCGATTCGATTCCGCCCAACGGCCAGAAGATGTACGACCTGCACGTGCCGGGCGCCAAGATTCCGGTGTGGGGTAACATTCCCTACTTCCAGACCAACGGTCAGTGGACCGGCGCCATCGTCATCGAGACCGCCAGCGCCGACCAGAAGATCGCAGCCGTGGCCAACAACTTCTGGCCTCGCTACAACGTGGCCTTCAATGCGGCCAGCCGCGGCGCACGCAAGCTGTTCGTGCCCTCCGTTGAGCGCCGCTACACCAATCCCAACACCGACGCCGGTTGGCTCGGCTTCAGCGTGACCATCGTGCAGAACCTCGGTTCCAGCAACACCCAGGTCACACTCAAGTACATCAACAAGGATACCCAGAACATTGACTTGACCCTCGGCCCCATCACGCTTGGGTCTGGGGTAGCGGTTGGTTGTAACACCCGCTCCGGCGGCAACGGCTGTACCGCAGCCGCCACGTACGACACCCTGGGCGCCGCCTGGGTTGGTTCGGTCATCGTCGAATCCACCACGCAGGACGTGGCCGCCATCTCCTACTCCATCCGCCCACGTGACAACGAAGCGGGCGCCTACACCGGCGCGGATTCATCCAATGCCGGTAACAACACCTTCCTACCCGAAGTGTATCAGATCGGCGGCAGCGGCGACGCCCGCACGCTTTGGTCCCTGCTGCGTCTGCAGAACGTCTCTGGCAACAGCGCGACCGTGCAGGTTCGTTTCATCAACCGTGACGGCACCGTGGTCAACGCGGCTACCCAGAACATCAGCATCGCCGGTGAGAAGTCCTACAACTTCAACCTGCGCACCGATTCGCCCGTCAACCTCGGCGGCAACTGGTCGGGCGGTGTTCACATCAGCTCCAACCAGCCGCTGGCGGTCGTGGTGGAAAACCTGTGGGGCCTGAGCAAGCTCGCCGCCTACAACGGCTACAGCCGCTAAGCCTGTACCGCAGCCCCCTGTTCTGTTGATCGAAAAGAGCTGCCGTGAACACGGCAGCTCTTTTGTATCCTCTCGCAACCGCTCAGGCGCTCGCC
>JAYRVL010000590.1:0-1674 GCA_041918575.1 Anaerolineae bacterium
GAATACTTTGCAGTGTGCCATCCACGGCCACCTGGCACACGCCGCGGGCCACATGCCCGTTGGCCGAGAGGGTGTTTTGCAGGGGGTAGCCAATCATGCAGAAGTCATACGCGCCGGGCCGATCGCTGGCCTGGCGCAGATAGCGGGCGATGGCCTGAAACGACGCCGCGCCATAGAAATCATCGGCGTTGATAACCGCGAAGGGGGCCTGAATGGCATGACGGCAACACCAGACCGCGTGGCCGGTGCCCCAGGGCTTGGCGCGGCCGGCCGGCGCCGGCGCGGCGTCCGGCAGATCGTGCAGCTCCTGAAAAACGTAGTCTGTAGCGATGCGCGCTTCCGCCCAGCAGCCGATACGGTCGCGGAACGCTTCTTCGATGTCGCGGCGAATCACGAAGACGATGCGGTCGAACCCGGCGGCCAGCGCGTCATGGATCGAGTAGTGAATGATCAACTCGCCGTGCGGCCCCACCGGGTCAACCTGTTTGAGGCCGCCGTAGCGGCTGCCGATGCCAGCGGCCATGATGACCAGGCTGATGTCGGGCATTGGTTCTTTTCTCTCCTTCGCTGCTCAGCAATTCCTGCTATGATTCGGTTCATCTTTATCATACCCCGCAAGGCAAAAAAAGCCAAGTCACGCTCGACAGCCTTGTCACCGGTATTGGACCAGAAGCCGAAAGGCTCGGATTCTATGATGAAGAAGATCTCGACGTAGTCATTCGCGCTATTCGTGAGCGCACCCTTGCAGAACGCGATGGGATCACTCATTTTTCAAGAGAAGAAGAACGCCAGAACCGTCATTGGCGCGGCCCTGGCGTTCTCTCGAGCGATTGCAGTGCAGGGTGGTCACCTGCCTGATGGGTCTACTTGTCGCGGAAAATTTCAGTGCCCAGTGCGGCTTGGGCCGCGGCCAGGCGAGCCACAGGCACGCGGAAGGGCGAACAGCTCACGTAGTTCAGCCCAATCATGTGGCAGAACTCGATGGAGCTGGGGTCGCCGCCGTGCTCACCGCAGATGCCTACTTCCAGGCCGGGCCGCGCGGCGCGGCCTTCGCTGACCGCCATGCGCATCAGGCGGCCCACGCCGTCGCGATCCAACTGCTGGAACGGATTGGTGGGCAGAATTTTGTCTTCGACATACTTGAGCAGGAACTTGCCTTCGGCGTCGTCGCGTGAGTAGCCGTAGGTGGTCTGGCTCAGGTCGTTGGTGCCAAAGCTGAAGAACTCGGCCTCTTTGGCAATGTCGCCGGCGGTCAGCGCCGCGCGCGGCACCTCGATCATGGTGCCGAACTTGTAATGCACATTCACGCCCTTGTCACGACAGACCTGCTCGGCCAGCGGGCGCAGCGCCTTCTCCACGACCGACAACTCGTTGACATGGCCGACGAGCGGGATCATGATCTCCGGATGCACCACTTTGCCTTCCAGGGTGACGTTGCACGCCGCCTCCATGATGGCCCGCACCTGCATGGCAATCAGGCCGGGCAGCATGATGCCCAGGCGAATGCCGCGCAGACCGAGCATCGGGTTCATCTCGCGCATGCTCTCCACCGCCTTGAGCATCGTCTCGGTCTCGTGCAGCTCAGGCCCGGTGGCGCCCCTGGTGCGCAGTTCTGTCACCTTGACCAGCAGTTCCTCGAAGCTGGGCAGGAACTCGTGCAGCGGCGGGTCAATC
>JAYRVL010000591.1:0-8346 GCA_041918575.1 Anaerolineae bacterium
AGCCGGTGCAGTTTGCGGCTTTGCTGGCCAAGAAACCGGCTGAAGCCTCCAATCCAGGCCCGATCAACGCCTACATTTGACCTTATTTTGACCTTATTTGGAATTCCTGAAAGACCCTTGACAGCCTGTCTGCCCCGTGCTATACTGTCGCCATCAACAATCTGATATGACCATGAGAGCGCTGCGTCGTGCGCAACGTGGGGGAAACCGGTTCGAAGCCGGTGCTGTGCCGCAACTGTGGGCATGGAACATTGATCTGTCCATGCAAGCCAGAATACCCACCTCATAGTCGCTTTAGAGCCTTCGAGCGAAAGGGTCTGGGCATGAATTCTTTTCATGGTTCACCACCCTTGTCAACCGACAAGGGTATTTTATTGCACCGCTCCTTCTTAGACCATAAGGCGCCTGCAAACGTCACACACGGGCGCGGGGTCATCTCCTGGCTTCTGCTGATCCTCTTGCTCTCCGCCGGGCCGAACCTGGCGCGCGCCCGCCCCTACGCGGGCGACGGAATCGGCGCGACCGCCGGGCTGATCCAAGCGCCGATCTCCTCCGCGCCCGCCGGCAGCACCTGGCCGCTGCGCGCCGCCGCCATTGCCCGCGCCCTCGATTGGCTGCACACCCAACAGCAGCCCGACGGCAGCTTTGGCGTGCGCACAGCCGACGCCGTTTTCCTTATCGCGCGAGCAGGTGAAAAACCGGACGGCCCCGCCTGGCGCCCGGCCGACCTCAGCGCGCTCGATGCCCTGGCCGGCCAGATTCCGGCCTATCTCACTGACGCCGGCCGCACCGCCAAGTTCCTGCGCGCGGTCGCGGCCGCGGGTCGTGATGTTCACAACTTCGCCGGCGTTGACCTGGCCGCGCGCCTGGTCGCCTACTACCAGCCCGCCACCGGACTCTATCACCCCGGCCACCTCTACTACCACACCCTGGCCGTGCAGAGTCTGCGCCTGGCCGCTTTGCCCGCACCGCCGCCCGCCGTGGATGCCATCATCGCCCAGCAGCACAGCACCGGCGGCTGGGAATGGCGCATCGGCGGCCCCCTGGATGAGGTGGATACCACCGGACTGATCCTGGAGACGCTGCCCCTGGCGGCCGTTCCTGTCAGCAGCACTACCATCATCTCCGCGGTCAACTTCCTGGCAGCCACACAGCACAGCGATGGCGGCTGGAGCCTCAACGCCGACGGCGCCACGAACAGCAATTCGACTGCGCTGGCCCTGGCCGGTCTGCTGGCCGCACAACGCGATCCCCTGTCCGCGCCCTTCGTGCAGGGCGCCCACACCCCCCTCTCTGCCCTGCTGGCGTTGCAGGCCGCGGATGGCGGCTTCAACTTCACATCAGCGGCCGCGGGCGAGCGCCTGATGACAACGCTGGACGCGCTGGATGCCCTGCTGCGCCCCTACCCCGGCGATGTTCTGCCGCCCCCGCGCCTGTTCGCGCCGTTTACCCCTTATTGATAAAGACATTGATAAAGACATCGATAAAGACATCGAAAGCCCAAAGACATCGGAAGTCTGCGAGACCTCCGATGTCTGAAACAAACGTACCTGGTAGGATCATGTTTCCAAAACGCACATTGTCAATCACCCTCATCGTTTGCGCCCTCGTCCTGTCCATCTTCCCCGCGGCCGCCGCGCCGGCCACGTCTCACACCGCCGGCATCGTGGTTCAATACGCCGACGGTCGCGTGGAAACGGCCATCGTGTCGTTTTCTGAGCCAACCATCAGCGGGCTGGAAGCCTTGCAGCGTTCTGGCCTGGCCCTGGAGCTGAGCGGCGACCTGGTGTGTCGCATTGGCGGCGCCGGCTGCCCCAGCGCCGATTGTTTCTGCGGCTGCCCCGCGCCGTTCGACCCCTGCTTCTACTGGTCCTATTTCAATTGGAACGGCCGCGCGTGGAATTTCGCGACGATGGGCGCGGCTGAACGCCAACTGCACGACGGCGACGTGGATGGCTGGCGCTGGAGTCAGGGAGAGCCGCCCGACGCGTCTGCGTTCACCCAACTGGCGGTGCAGCGGGCGCTCGCCTGGCTGCGGCCTCAACAGCAGGCCGACGGCAGTTTCCCCGGTTTCGGCGTCGGCGCCACCGCCGACGCGGTCATCGCCCTGGCCGCGGTCAACGAAAAACCCCCGGCCTGGCGTGTGGGTCAAGGCTCCAGCGCGCTCGATTACCTGGCCGGCCAGGCTGCCGCTTACGCCAACAGCGCCGCAGCCGCCGGCAAGCTGATCCTGGCCGCCGTCGCGGCCGACGCCAGCCCCATGGCCTTTGGCGGGCTTGACCTGTTGGCCCGGCTGGCAACCTTCGCCGATGGCGGCGGTCGCTTCGGCGCCAGCAACTGGGATCAGGCCTACGCCATGCTGGCCCTGCGCGCCGCCCAGGCGCCCATTCCCGCCAGCGCGGCCGGCCACCTGCTGGCCGCACAAACGGCTGCGGGCGGGTGGGGCTTCATGCCCGGCGACCCCGCGGATGTGGACAGCACCGCCCTGGTCATGCAGGCGCTCAGCGCGGCCGGCGAATCTCCGGCCAGCCCCGCGCTGACCCAGGCGGTCGCGTTTCTGCACACGCAACAAAACCAGGATGGCGGCTTCCCCTACCAGGCGCCCTTCGACACCAGCGTCAGCTCCACCGCCCTGGCCCTGCAAGGACTGATCGCCGTGGCCGACAATCCGCTGGCCGCAGGCTGGACCATCAGCAATACCACGCCGTACCAGGCCCTGTTGGCGCAGCAGAGCGCGGCCGGCGGTTTTGCCGGTTTCAGCGGCCCCGACGACCTCTTCTCCACCCTGGCTGCGCTGCCGGCCCTGGTGGGCAAACCGCTGCCGCTGCCCGGCCGCCAGGCGGCGCTCGATCACGCGCTGGCCTGGCTGCGCAACCAGCAGCAGGCGGACGGCAGCTTTGGCACGGCGGGCCAAAGCGCGGATGCCGTCTTTGCGGCCGTCAGCGGCGGGCAAGATCCGGCCGCCTGGACGCAAGGCGGGCCGAGCCTGCTCGACTACCTGGCGTCGCAGGCCATGACCTACACCCTCTCCTCCACCGCGGCCGCGGGCAAGCTCACCCTGGCTGCGCTTGCCAGCCGGCCGGACCGCGCGCCGAACGATTTTGGCGGCGTCAACGTCGGCGCCCGCGTGCTCGACGCCTTCGATCCGGGCAGCGGCCAGATCGGCGCCAGCCTGTTCGATCACGGTTTTAGCCTGTTGGCGATGTCCGCGCAGTACGCGCCGGGCCGTTGGCTGAGCCGCGCCTGGCTGCGTCAACAGCAGCTTACCAACGGCGGCTGGGAGTTTGGGAGTGGTTGGGGCGCCGATACCAACACCACCGCCATCGCCCTGCAAGCGCTGCTGGCCGCGGGCGAGCCGGCCGATTCGCCGGCGGTGCAACAGGGCCTGGCCTTCCTGCGTCAACAGCAGAACCCTGACGGCGGCTTTGCATACCAAAAACCGTGCGGCTTTCCCGGCTGCCAGGCCACCGACGCCAACTCCACTGCCTATGTGATCCAGGCATTGGCGGCCGCCGGTCATGACCCGGATGGCTGGGCTTGGAGTCAGCACATCACCGCGACCAGCCAGATCACCCTGACCTTGCACACACCCCTGGATGCGCTGCTGACCCTGCAGAGTCGCGACGGCGGCTTTGCAGGGTTCAGCGGCGCCAATGACCTGTACGCCACCCTGCAGGCGGTTCCCGGTGTGGCCCTGGTCAGTCAACCGCTGGCCCGCCGCGCCACGTGGTATTATCCGGGCATCCGGTAAGAGAACATGGCAGAGGTTGAATTTCGCACACGAAACCCGACCTCCGGGTTGAGACGACATATGACCAGACTGCACGTAACGGCTCGGACATCCGACGCCCGCCGAATGAATTCGGGGCGCAAGGGCGTTCCGCCGCCAGGTCGGCCTGCGCCGACCGGGTTTGCGCTGCGCGGGCTGCTCCTGGGCATCCTCCTGACACTGGCGACCGGATTTGGCGTCAACCCGACGGCCGCGCGGCCGCTCGCCAACCAGGCCGGCCTGGTTGTGCAGTTTGGCGACAACCAGGTGCAGACCTTCTGCGTCAATTTCGACACAGAAACCATCAGCGGTCTGCAATTGTTGCAAAGCGTCTCCAGTTTGCAGGTCATCTATGACGCCGCCAGCACGGGCCTGGGCGCGGGCGTCTGCAAGATCAACAACGACGGTTGCAGTTTTCCCATCGAGGACTGCTTCTGCCAGTGTCAGGGGTTGGCCTGCGTCTACTGGTCGTACTGGCACCTCAGGCCGAACAACACCTGGGACTATTCGCAACTCGGCGCCAGCAGCTTCATGCTCGGCAACGGCCAGGTGGATGGCTGGCGTTGGGGCGCGGGCGCGGTCAACAGCGCACCGCCGCCGCCGGTCATCACCCTGAGCGAAATCTGCCAGCCCGCGCCGACTGCGACGCCAACCCCTACGCCCACCGCAACGCCCACCGCAACGCCCACCGCAACCCCAAGCGCGACACCTACCGCAGCCCCAAGCGCAACGGCCACCGCTTCGCCAACCACCGCGCCGGGCGTCACCTCCACGCCCACGTCTGCCGTGCAGATCAGCTTCGACGCGGCGCCCGCCACGCTGACGGCCGGCCAGTGCAGCAGCGTGAGTTGGAAAGTCAGCGGGCCGTGGACCGCCATCTATTACAACGGCGCCATCGTGACGGCCGAAGAGCAACGCCGGGAATGTCCACAGCAGGCGCAAACGCTCATCCTGCAGGTCGAGAGCAGCGCCGGTGTGCTGACCCGCAGCATAACGCTGCAAGTGACGGGCGCGGCCCTCACCGCGACCGCGACGCCCACCCCCGCGCCAGGCGGCGTCACGCCCACGCCGACCCCGGCGCCCACCGCAACCCCAACGGCGACGGACACACCCACCGCGGCCGGGACGGCTGCGCTCCCAGGCGGGACAGTCACGCCCACGCAGACTGCGGCGGCCGCGACCGGGCCGGCCGCGCCCACGCAACCCGCGACCGTGACAATCGCGCCGCCAGGCGAGACGCCCACACCCACGCAGCCTGCAACCGGCGCGGTCGCGCCCACACAGCCTGCGGCCGGAACAGCCGCGCCTCCAGGCGAGGCGATGACCCCGCCACCTTCCCCCACGGGCGCGACGTTGAATCGCCAGGCAAGCGGGTCGTTGTGGCAGTATGCCCTGTTCGGTTTGATCCTGCTGGCGCTGGGCGGCGCGGCGATCTTTGCCCTGGGGCGTCAGGGCAGAACGGAGGAAGAACCGTGAACCTGGTCCGCGGCGCGGGGCTGTGAACGACATCTTTCATCCTGTGGCCTGGCTGCTCTGGCTGACCGCCGCCGCGCTGCCGGCGCTGCTCACACGCAATCCGCTCTATCTGCTCCTTCTGCTGCTGGCGACCGGCGTCGTCTACACGGCGTTGCAGCGTCGCACGCCGCAAGGGCGAGCCTGGGGCGTTTTCCTGCGCGCCGGCTTGTTCCTGGTGGCGTTCAGCGCGCCGCTCAACGCGCTGGTCGTTCACGCCGGCAACGTCGTGCTGCTGCGCCTGCCCGCGGCCTGGCCGGTAGTGGGCGGCAACATCACCCTGGAGGCGGCTCTCTATGGCCTCAGCAACGGGCTGAACCTGCTGGCCCTGCTCTTGATCTTCGCGGCCTTCAACCTGGGCCTGGATCAGTCGCGGCTGCTGCGCCTGATCCCCCGCTCGCTCTACACCGTCGGCGTGGTGGCCGCCATTGCCCTGACCTTCGTGCCGCAGATGTTGACGGCCTTACAGGAGATTCGCGACGTGCAGCGATTGCGCGGCTTTCGGCCGGCCGGGCTGCGTGACCTGGGGCCGCTCTTCCTGCCGCTGTTGACCACCGGCCTGGAGCGCGCCATTCAACTGGCCGAATCCATGGAGGCGCGCGGGTTCAGCAGCACGCAAACCCGGCTGACCGGCCGCGCCGCGCTCGGCCTGCGCCTGGCGCTGACCCTGGCCCTGGCCATGCTGCTGGTGGGGCAGTTTGCGGCCAGCTACTGGCCCACCGCGCGGGCCTGGGCGCCGCTGATGACGGCTGCCGGCCTGTTGTTGCTAATTTTTCTGTTTTGGCGCCAGGGGCAGCAGGTGCAGCGCACACGCTATCACCGCTGGCTGTGGCGCCGGCGCGACGCCTGGCTCAGCCTGACCTGCCTGGCCGTGCTCAGCGTCGTCGCCGCGCTGTGGCTGACCGACCGGGTCGCCCTGCTCTACTACCCCTATCCGCCCTATTCCCCCTGGCCGTCGTTTCAACCGGTGCTGGGCGCGGCCCTGGCCCTGCTCATCGCGCCCGCGCTGCTGGCGCCCCCGCCGCGACGCTCCGCCTGATGCATGGGTGTGCAAATAGGCAAGTCCCGGTGAAAGAGATTATAATCACGTCAAAGCTGTTATCGGCTCATTATTGGGCGCCGCGCCGCGTGGATCGTTTTTATAGGTCCGACCCCCTGGAGGCCGACCGGTGGATGCACCTTTGCAATTGTATGGATATTCCAAGGAGTTGAAACGATGGGTATTTTCGATGCCATCAAACGCGTGGTTGGTTTAGGCAAGCAAGAGGGGCCGGTTGGCGGTGATTAAGTTCGAGCGGGTGTCGTATGCCTATCCGCAACAAAAAGCGCCGGTGTTGCGCAACCTGTCGCTGGAGATTGCGGAAGGGGAGTTCGTCCTGGTGGTGGGGCCATCGGGCGCGGGCAAGTCAACGTTTTTGCGCTGCCTGAATGGCCTGGCGCCTCATTTCTACGGCGGACGCTTCAGCGGGCAGGTGCGCGTGGCGGGTCGCGATCCGGTCAGCCTGGAGCCGCGCGGCATGGCCGACGCGGTTGGCTTTGTGTTCCAGGACCCGGAGGCGCAGTTCGTAGTAGATACCGTGGAAGATGAACTGGTCTTCGCCATGGAGAACTTTGCCCTGCCTCAGACGGTGATGCGCAAACGGGTGGAAGAGGTGCTCGATCAACTCGGCATTGCCCACCTGCGCAGCCGCCGCGTCTCCACCCTGTCGGGCGGTGAGAAACAGCGCGTGGCCCTGGCCGCCGTGATGACGCTGCACCCGCAGGTGCTCGTGCTGGACGAACCAACCTCTCAGCTCGACCCACAGGCCGCCGAGGAGGTGCTGATCGCGCTGCGTCAGTTGAACGAAGACCTGGGGCTGACGGTTGTCCTGTCGGAACACCGCCTGGAGCGTGTGGTGCAGTACGCGGACCGCATTCTCTACTTCCCCGGCCCCGGCGAACCGGTTGTGGATGGCGCGCCCGATGAGGTGTTGAACCAGACGCCCCTGACGCCGCCGCTGGTCACGCTGGGCAAGGCGCTGGGCTGGCGCCCGCTGCCGTTGACGATCAAGGACGCGCGCCGCTTTGCCCGTCAGTTGGACCTGGCACCCCTGCGCGGCCAGGCCGTAGCCCCCCAGCCAGGTGACAAGGTGGCGCCCAGCGTGCAGATCGAGAATGCCTGGTACGACTACGCGGGGCGCGAGGCGCTGCGCGGCGTATCCCTGACCTTTCGCCCGGGCGAACTGGTTGCCTTGATGGGGCGCAACGGGGCCGGCAAGACCACCCTGATGAAGCTGCTGGTGGGACTGCTGCGCGCCAAGCAGGGCCGCATCCGCCTCGCCGGCGCCCATGGCTATGCGGGCCGTGCCGCGCCGGGTCACAGCCAGGGCAACGGCCAACACGCCGCGGACCTGTTGGTGGATACGAGCAAGCTCTCCCTGGATGAGATTGTCAAGACCGTGGGCTATGTGCCGCAAGACCCCGGCCTGCTGCTTTTCCAGGACACGCTGGTGCAGGAGCTGGCGTTCACGCGACAGGGGCACGCGCTGCCGGCTGACCGGCCGGCCGACCAGGCGCTGCTCGCCAGCCTGGGCCTGGCGCATTTGAGCGATCATTACCCGCGTGACCTGAGCGGCGGTGAACGCCAGCGCGCGGCCCTGGCCGCGATCCTGGTGGCCGACCCACAAGTGCTGCTTCTGGACGAACCGACGCGGGGCCTGGACTATCAGCAGAAAGCGGAGTTAGTCAAGCTGCTCAAAAGTTATCGCCAGGCCGGCAAAACGATCATCATGGCGACGCACGATGTCGAGTTGGTGGCGGGGTGCGCCGATCGTGTCATTCTGCTGGCCGAGGGACAGGTGGCGCTCGACGCGCCCACGCGCATCGCGATGAGCGAATCGTTGGTCTTCGCCTCGCAAATCAACAAGCTCCTGCATGATTCGGCGTTTCTGACGGTGGATGACGTGCTGCGTCACATGCAGCGAAACGGCGCCAATTCGTGACAACAATTGCAGACAGCGATGTTTTTGCCACGAATTACACGAATTGACACGAAGGCGAGGAGAGTTATGTGCTGTGCGAAATTC
>JAYRVL010000592.1:0-3829 GCA_041918575.1 Anaerolineae bacterium
ATAGGTCCCGGCCGGGATGGTCGCCATGGGCGGCAACAGGTAATCGCCGTGCGGGCCGCTGCGGCGCACAAAGCGCGGGTCGCCCAGTTCGCCCAACGCTTCGGCGGCGGCGATGCGCGCTCGCAGGTCGGCCGCCGGGTCTTGCGCGCGGGCGATGAGCGCCTGCTGCAAGGCGCGCACCTGCGCGGCGGGCAGCTTCACCTCCGGCGCGGCGGCGCAGCGCCCTGCCAGCGGCAGGTTGACGGCGGCCACGCCGGCCACAAAGGCTGCCGGGTCGGCGGCCAGCGCGGCCGCCAGGAGAGTGGTCTCCTCCCAGCCGCTGGTGGGCAGCCTGGGCAGCGGGTCGCTGACCGCCAGGGCGCGCCGCGTCGCGGCCAGCGATGGTCTGACTTCGTTAGCGCGCCAGGCCGCCGCCACGCGTCCCGGTTCCGGCGCGCGCGCCAGCAGCCGCGCGGCAAAGTATTCCTGCACCAGTTGGTGGTAGAAGGAAACCTCCCGCCGAATGACATCTTTGTCCAGGATATTCAACTCCAGGCCGGCTTCCAGGAGGTCTGCCCCCGACGCGCCCCCCAGCAGTTCCAGGGCGACCTGGGCAGGCGCGCGCACCTGCCCGGCTTCTCCCGCCTGCCGCCCGGCCTGCATTCCGTAGGCCAGCCCCGCCAGCCGGGGGAGCAGCGGCCCTTCTTCCGGCAAATCATACAGGCCGCGCCATTGCTGCTGCACGATTTGCCGGCGGTCGTCATCGCTCAACAGCGCGCCGTACAGTCCGCGCCGCGGCGCGCGCTCCAGTTCGCGCAGCAAGGCCCGGCGCACAAAGCCGGTGAGCAAAGCGGCGCGGCCCGCCGGCATCTGTCCGGTGGCATCCACCTGTTCCACCAGCAGTTGCAAGAAAAAGGGGGTGGCGAAGAGTTCCATCAGCTTGGGGTTGGCTTGCAAGGCGGCCCACACCGGCGCGCGCCGTTCAGCCAGGTAGGCTTCGAGGAACTTCTCAATCTGCGGCGGCGCTAACGGCTCCACCTGCACCTGGCGCACGGCGACGGCTTCACTGCTCAGGGGAGCGCTGTAGTCCAGGGTGCGGCAACTGAGTACAGCGCGGTTGCCGGTTGGCATGTGCTGCAGGAATAGCCGCCAGCGCGCGACGCGTTCCTGGTAGTCGGCCTGGTCGCGGTGGGGGAGTTCGTTCAGGCCGTCCAGTAAGAGGAGCAAGCGGCCGGCCTGGAACAAACTGTTAAAGTCAGGCTGGTCGGGGTAACGGGCGCGCCACTCTTGGGCCAGCCAGGCGCGCGGTTCCGGCGGCGAGTCGGCGGCTTGCGCACCGCGGTAGCCATTGAGCGAGGCGAAAAAGGTGACTGGGACGGCGCCGCCGGCCAGGGCGGCCCAGGCGTGTTCCAACTGCAGGCGGCGCAGCAGGGTGGTCTTGCCGCTGCCGGGTCTGCCTAGCAGCACGGCCGCCCGGTCGTCAATGTCAGTCAGCAGTCTGGCCAGGTCGTCGTAACGGGCGCGTTGCGGGTCGGGCGTGAAGCGCGGCCCCTGGGTTGCCTCGGGCCCCTGGTCGATGAGCAGGGTCAACTGCACGAAGCGCCGGTCGAGCTGGTAGCGGGCCCCAGACCAGGTCTGGATGCAGTGCTGGTGGTAGGCTTGCAGGGGGGCATGGGGGACAGTGGTGACCAGGGTGCGGGCCGCGTCTATGCGGCGGCAGAGTTCGTCGATGCGCGTATGCGCTTCCTCACCGGTGCCGCCCTTCAATCGCTGCAACACGTCTATCAGTTCGGCGTGCGGCAACTGGCTCACTAAGCGTTTGAGGAAGGTGCGCGGCGCGCCGCTCCATTTAATATCTCCCCAGCCGTTCCAACGCTCCAACAAGGGCATCAGCTCCGGTCGGCGCGTGTCCGGTACGGCGAACTCATCCATAGGTACACAAAACTCGACAATTTCATCGTGCAAATCAGGGGGAAGGGCAGGCATGACAGGTTACCTCGCTTTGGGAGTCAGTAGTTGCCGGCGCATAGGTCAGGCGAAGGCATATCGGGGCAAGCCGGTCATGTTGCCGGGTCGGCCGGTCCCTCAAGGGCCTGCAAACGCCGAAGGATGGCCTGACGCAGGCGTTCGGCGGCGGCGTCGGAGAGGCCAGCCAGATGGAGCAGGGCTTCTTCCAGGGCGGCGCGCGCTTCCGCCCCGTGGCCCAGGCCAAGCAGGGCTGTGGCTAAGGTGTCCAGGCTGTCCGCCAGACGCATTTTGTCGCCTAATTCGCGCCACACGGCGATGCTGGCCGCGGCTAGAGCGACGCCTTCGGTGAATTGCCGGCGCGCCGCGGCGACACTGGCGCGGTTATTGAGGGTTAGCGCGATGTAGAAACGGTGCCCGGCCCTGTGCAGGAAATCCAGATCGACGCCGTCGAAGAGGGCGGCGGCGGCGGCGATGTTGCCCATGTGAAAATGGAGCGCCCCTTCGGATAGCGCAACCAGGGTTTTGTCAAGGATGCTGGCGGTGGGGCCGAGAATAGTATGCGCATCTTCAAAGCAGGCTAAGGCTTCCGGCAGACGGTTGTCTTCCTGGTAGACCAGGGCGAGGTTGTTGTAACAGCGGCCGGCTTCGGCGCGGCGATTGAGGTGCAGCCAGATTTGTATGGCCTGGCGCAGGTTCTTGACGGCCGCATCGGCCGAATTGCGCCCTCGGTGAACCAGACCCAGCAAGTTGTACGCAGCACCCAGTGCCT
Source organism: Anaerolineae bacterium (assembly GCA_041918575.1). GTDB lineage: Bacteria > Chloroflexota > Anaerolineae > SSC4 > Amarolineaceae > Amarolinea. The sequence continues at coordinate 2,717 of JAYRVL010000592.1, forward strand.
GCGTGATGTCGCCCAGCGGCTCGTAGTAGGCCACGGCCTGACGCCCATAAACCCAGGCCTCATCTAGATGCCGCCGCCGCAGGTGATCCGTCCCCAGATTCAACCACGCCTGGGCCAGCATCGCGCCGTCGTTGATTTGGAGCGCTACGGCTTCGGCGCGCTGGTGCCAAGCCACCGCCTCCTCCAGCCGGCGCTCCAGTCGGCAGAGATTGCCTAATTGATTGAGGAGATGCCCCTGTCTGGCAAGGTCATCGGCGAAAAGATCGACTAGCTGGGCCACAATCGGCCGCCAGAGAAAGCTATAGCCGCGTTGCTCAACGTAGTGGAACAGGCGGCGCGCCAGGGTGAACCAGTCATCGCGCAGGGCCGGGGTGAGCGCCTTGGCCGGCAATGTGACACTCAGCCGGAGTGCACGCAATAAGGCCGGTCGCATCATGTCCAGCTCAGACCAGGTGCTCTCAGTCAGTGGGCGGGTGCGCTCTGCCCAATAACGGATGTCGGCAATGATTGCGGCCTGATAATGAGCGTTCAGTTGTGCATCAGGGGCGGCGCGTTGCGCTTCCAGGAATTGTTCGGTCAGCCGGTGCAGGCCGTAGCGTCGCGCCGACCATTGACCGCGTAGATCGACCAGCCCCGCCTGCAGCAGTTCCGGCACAGCTTCCGCTGTCGGCGTCGTGGTGTATTCGCCAAGCGCAGTGAGATGGCCCGGATCAATGCCATCAGCGCCGCCAAGCGACAGGAGGTTGAGCAGGCGCTGGGCGTGGGAGGTCAGGCCGCCCCAGGTAGCTGCATAGATGTCGGTGTAGAGGGAACGTACGGCCTGGTCGCGCCCACGCTGCCAGCTTTCAAGAAGCTGATCGGGACCGAGCCAGCGGGCCAGATTAACGAGCAGGCGCAGCGCCTGGGGATGTCCGCCGACGATGGCGCCCAGGTCAGCCAGGATGGCATCGGGCTGGCGAGCCAGTTCAAGGAGGCCGGCTTGTTGCGCCTGGTAGCGTAGGAGATCGATGGTGGCTTCGGCCGATAATTGGTCCAACGGCCACACAAACAGGTCTGCTTCTGCCAGCCAGGGTTGGTGACGCAACGTCAATAGAAATTTGGCCGGCCGCGCCA
>JAYRVL010000593.1:0-15740 GCA_041918575.1 Anaerolineae bacterium
TCGACCCGGCCGCGGTCGAGGATGTGGTCATGGGCTGCGTTACCCCGATTGGCGAGCAGGGCGCCAATATCGGCCGCCTGGCGGTGCTCAACGCCGGCTGGCCCGTCACCGTCCCTTCGGTCACGCTCAACCGGATGTGCGGCTCCAGTCAGCAGGCCATCCACTTCGCGGCCCAGGCCATTGCCGCCGGGGACATGGACATTGCCGTGGGCGCGGGCGTGGAGTGCATGAGCCGCGTAACCATGGGCGCAGATTATCCGCCGCAGTTCTACGAGGGCATTCCCTACGACCTGATTCCGCAGGGCATCTCGGCCGAGTTGATATGCGACAAGTGGAACTTGAGCCGTGAGGACCTCGACCGCTACAGCTATGAGAGCCATCAGAAGGCCGCGGCCGCCACAGCCGCGGGCTATTTCAAGGCCGAAATCATGCCGGTGGCGGTGGCCCACAACGGCAGTCAGATGATGCTGGACTACGATGAGGGCTTTCGCGCCAACGTTGACCGGGCAAAGATGAGCCAACTGCGCCCGGCGTTCCGCGCCGATGGCCGCATCACCGCCGGCAGCAGCAGCCAGATCAGCGATGGCGCCGCGGCCGTGCTGTTAGCCAGCGCGGAGGGCCTCAAGCGCCACAACTTGACCCCCCGCGCGCGCATCGTCGCGCGCATGGTCGTGGGCAGCGACCCGCTCATCATGCTGGATGGCCCCATCCCGGCCACGCGCCAGATCCTGGCGAAGGCTGGTCTGACTATCGAAGACATTGATACGATCGAGATCAACGAGGCCTTCGCCTCGGTGGTGCTGGCATGGCTGAAGGAGATCCGGCCCGACCCCGATCGCGTCAATCCCACGGGCGGCGCCATTGCCATCGGCCACCCCCTTGGGGCTACCGGCGCTAAACTAATGGCGACCATGCTGCACCGACTCGAACGCACCGGCGGTCGTTTTGGTCTGCAAACCATGTGCATCGGTCACGGTATGGCTACCGCCACCATCATCGAACGCGTCTAGCCCGCTGCCTTCGCCCCGTCCTGTCCTCGACCCTGCCGATGGCGCAACTTGCCACGCACAAGTTCTCCGTCAGGGTCGGGGATTTTTTTGCGCGCCGCGCCCGCCCGATCTGCGATAGAGCGCCCCCCGATCTTGGGGGAGCCGAATGCTTTTCCCCCAGGATTGGGGGGCAGGGTTTTGAGTCACCCTTCACGCGCCTGCCCATACCCTTTTCCCCCCAGGATTGGGGGGCAGGGAATTTGAGACGTTGCGGGCGAAATGACTCAAAACTTTTCCCCCCAGGATTGGGGGGCAGGGGGGGCCGCCTGAGCAGTTACGATTTTGGCGGAATTGGAGAAGCGGTTATAATCGTCATCCGCAAGGCTTCACCGCACAAACACACTCTGAATGCAACAGGACGCTTGACGGATGGACACGCAGACCGCGACAAATGAGCAAACGACGATGCAGCACAGCCCGCCCTGGAAACGGCCAAGGCGGTGCGCCGTTTCGCACGTAAATTTCTGGGCATGGCCAAATGAGGCCAACACCCAACATACGAAGGACAAAACTGATCCATGAATGACCCATTTCGCATTGGCGTGATAGGCGGCAGCGGCGTCTATCAGATGGAAGCGCTGCAAGAGGTGCGTGAGATTACGCTGGATACGCCGTTCGGACCACCATCCGACGCCTACATCACCGGGGTGCTCGATGGCGCACCGGTGGTTTTCCTGGCCCGCCACGGTCGCGGGCATCGCATCTCTCCCTCCCAACTCAATGCCCGCGCCAACATCTGGGGCTTCAAGGCGCTCGGCGTCGAATACCTGATCTCCATCTCGGCCTGCGGCTCTTTGCAGGAACAGATCGCGCCCGGTCATATTGTCGTGCCTGACCAGCTATTCGATCGCACGCACCTGCGGCCGCTCTCCTTCTTCGATGATCCCAGCGCCGGCACCGGCGGCCTGGTCGCGCATGTTTCGCTGGCCGATCCCTTCTGCCCATTTCTGAGCGACATCTGCTTGCAGGCCGTGAAGGAAACCGGCAACCCCGTGCATCAGGGCGGCGTCTTTGTCACCATCGAAGGCCCGCGCTTCAGCACGAAGGGCGAAAGCCGCATCTTCCGCCAGTGGGGCTGCAGCATCATCGGTATGACCGCCGTGCCCGAAGCGCAGTTGGCGCGCGAGGCCGGCATGAGCTACGCCACCATGGCGCACGTAACCGACTACGATGTCTGGCATGAGACGGAAGAACCGGTGACGGTGGAAGCGGTCATTCGGGTGCTGATGCACAACGCCGGCGTCGCGAAGACCGCGGTGCGCAACGCCGTGCGTCTGTTGGCCGCGGTCGGGCCAAGTCCACAGGCTGATGCGCTCAAGGATGCCATCATTACCGACCACAGCCACATTCCTGCGCAAACTAAGAAGCGACTGGAGTTGCTGATCGGCCGCTTTTTGTAGCTTGAACCGCGGGGGTACGGCCTGAAGGCAATCCGGAGGCTTGCACTACCGCGGTAGGTCACGCCTCTGGCGTGACGGCGATGCTGGTGACACGCTGCTCATCTTTGGGCGGCGAGAGGATCAAGCTGATGCCCAACAACCTGGACTGGCAGATTGGCGAAGACACATGGGGACAGCACGAGACGGAAGCGCCGCGACGCCGCCCGCCGTCTCTGCGCCCCTGGCTGTTGATCGCGCTGGCGGTTGCCCTGGTTTGGAGTTGGTGGCGTGTGATCCGCCCGGCCGATGAAAATCCCGGCCTGACGCCGCAGCCGCTGGCCGAGCTGACGCCTGCGCCCGTCGCCACATCAACCCCGCCGCCCACCCTGCTGCCCACGCCGCAGCCCACGGCCAGCAGCCGTCTGTACCACATCCTGCAAACCGAAAAAGGCACACGCAGCCTGGTGGTGTTCAACCCGCTTTTTGGCAGCGTGGTGCGCCGCTTGCCGGTTGGCAACGCCCCTCAATTCGCCCTTTCGCCCGATGGCGCCACGCTCTACCTGGCCGATTTCCTGACCACCACGGCCGGCTCCACGAGCCGTCTGCGCATTTTCGACACCCGTTCGTGGACCATGCTGCGTCAGACCGAGCTGCCCAACCGGGTGCGCTGGTCGCGCAACGCCGGCCCGCCCGCGCTAGTCATGGCGCCCGACGGCCAGGCTCTGTACGCTCAACGCCTGATCAGTCAGACCTATTCCCTTGACCGTCTTGATCCTGTGACCGGAGAATGGGCCGCGGCTGGCGGGGTAGAGCCGCTGGCCGATGACCAGCCCTGCGACGAGGTGCGTTTCGTCTTTGCGGCGCCCGACGGCCGCTCGTTGGTTGATCTGTGCCGCAGCGGAGTGCTGCATTTCAACGATCTACAGCACCGCGCGGTCAGCCGCACGCTGAGCTTGCCCCTGGCGTCGCCACAGAGTCAGGCGCCAACGGCTCACCCCCTGGCCGGCGCCGTGGTCTCGCCCGATGGGCAATTTCTCTTTGCTGTCACCGAAGATGGCATTCTGATCGAGGTAGACCTGAACGCCGGCCAGGTGGTCAGCGAGACGCTGCTGCCCCTGCAGGCCGGACACCGTGTGATGCCCTTCCAGGTGACGCAGACAGGGACCCCGACCACCCTCGTGCTGGGATTGAGTCACGGCAGCGAAGGCGAGGCCGGGCTGGCCAGCGAAATCTGGTTTTTTAGCCTGGAAACGCGAACGCTCGTCAACCAGTGGGTGGTTGACCCGCCTTTCGCCAGCCTGGCCGTCAGTCCCGATTTGTGGCATGGAGCACTGCCTTTTTCCAACCTGTCGGTGCGCAGCAATGACCAGGTTTTGGTGACGGGCGATCCATTCGGCCAGCAGTTGGTGGTGTACGACCTGCTGACCGGCGCCCGGCTGCACACGATTACCGACAGCGGCAGCGCGTGGTCAGGCCCGGTGCTGGCGCCCGCGCCGGTCACGCCGCTATCTACGCAGGATGCGTCGCACGAACGACTTTACCTGGTGGATGCCGGCAGCGCGGCGTATGAGGCAAACATTCAAATCATTGACGCAGACAGCGGCCAACCGATGGTCGTTATCACGACCACCGCGAGGGCAACCAGGCAGGTGCCGGAGGCGGCCGTCTCGCCACAGGGCGACCGGCTGTGGTTGCTGGACGGCGGCGGCGCGGCGGAACAGAGACGACTGCGCCTGTTCGACACGGCGACCGGCGAGGAGTTGGCGCAAAGGGCGGCGATCAATCCGCCCGCACGACGCGCAACCGGCGGCTGGCCGCCGCTCCTCAACAGCCTTGACGGTCAGGTCTTGATTCAGCACATGGCGCCGCTCAGCCCGACGGTGCGGCTGGAGAATTACATCGCCGCGCCGCCCGGCATCAGCCAACAGGTAGCGCCGCCCTTCTGGTACCAGGCGCCCTTGTGCGGGCCGTCGCAACTGCTGTGGCGGGCATCGGCCCGGCAGTACCTCGCGTTGTGCCAGCCAGAGACCGGACCGGCGCGGCTCACCGTCCTGGCGCAAGATGCGCGCCGCCAGCCGCAAACCGTCACCTTGCCCGCGACGCTGCATGTGCGCAGCGGCGTCCTTTCGCCCGATGAATCCATCTTGTACGCGTTGGCCGATGGGCCGGCCGTGCTGCCCATTCACCTGGAGCCGCTGCTGGCCGATGCGCCGGTCTTTCTCGCCATTTTCGATATCGTGGGCCGGCCTTTGGGCCAACCGGTGTTGAGCGCCGACGGCAGCACACTTTACCTGGCGCTCACCTTCCCGGCCGATCCGCTGGCGTTCAACACCCTATTGGGCACCACCTGGGCGGTGGACACGCGCACCTGGCGGCTTACGACACGGCTCGGCATGGAGCGTACGTTCATTGACCTGGGTCTCAGTCAGGACGGTCAACGCCTGTATGCGCTGGACGCCACCATTGCTCTGAACGCCTACACCCACAACATCTTCGTCTTCGACACCATGCGCAACGTTCTCATCCGCAAAATCCCATACGAGGCGGTCAACCCGGTGCGTCTCATCGTGGCCCCCGCGCCGCCGTAGGTCCGCTGAATCATCACCCACCAGTTGTCACATCATTGCCAACACCCAGTCAATAAAACGAATAAAACGAATAAAACAAAAGAGATTCAAGATCTCCTGCCGCTCGAACCCTCGCTCATGCAGTTGTCGAATCAGTGTCAACTTCCACGTCTTGCGTTGTTGAACGTCGTCCCGCGTCTCCGGAGCCTTCAGATGAGCCATCACCACCGTAGCAAAAGGATTCTTGCTGGCGGTCAGTCCGCCAGGGATCTGTCTATTTCTGCCTTGACACGCGCGATCGCTGCGGCCAATTCGTCGTCGCTGGACTTGAGCTGCAGAAGTTGGTCTTCGAGTTGATTCAGTGTGCGCACGTAACGATCACGCAGTTTTCCTTCCTCGCCCTGTTCCTTGAGCGCACCCAGGTTCCCCTGCACCACCTTCTGCTGGTTGAAGATGGCCTGGCGGCCGGCCTCGTTCTTGCGCACGTTGGCTTCGTGCTCTGCCAGGCGATCGTACAGCGCCAGGAGCGCCTTGATACGGTCGAAGGCGGCTTGCTCAAGCAGATGGTCGCGCAGCCAGCGTTGCAGTGTCTCGAACCGTTGATTGCGGATCTCCTCCCGTCGCGCCACCAGGCGGCGCTGACCAACCGTGAACACAGCCGCGCCATGCGCCTTGACCTGAACCAGGTAACGATAGGCCTCAGCGGTGCTTTCGACCGGTTCTGGAGTATCGAATGGGGTGTAGTCGGTCAGACGCGGGTGCTCCAGGGTCACGTTGACCGCTTGATCGTTGCGGTTCTCGATGCGGTAGGTCACACGCTGAATCTGGTACTCCTGCAAGGAGAGCAGGCCCTTGAAGATGGCCACTGAGATCAACACCTGCTCATGCGTCATCTCTTCCGTCACTTTGACGCCCAAGTCAATCGCGTAGGCCAGGTAGATTTCGCCGCCGGGCGCGGTGAAGGGCAGCATCGCCTCACCCGCGTATTCGCCGGACTCCACGACGGTGAGCGGTCCGCGTTCCAGGGTCAAGCCCGTCTCATTCTTGAAGCGCGCCGTAATCACCGGGTTCGTCGGATGCTTGCGGCCGTTGTAGATGCGCTCCTTGCGCAGGGCCGGCTGCGCCTGCAGGATGGGTACCATTGCTGAGCGCCCGCGCTTGACCGTCACCGGGTTGGCAACCACATAGCTGAAAAATTCCCCCTGCGCCTGACCGCCGGCCGCCACCACCGTAGATTGCGCCAGATCGGCCGCTCTCATCTTGGCCAGGGGCGCGGGCGCGGCCATCTCAGCCGCCATGGTCGCTCGTCCCAGGCTGCGCATCCCCCCCCTGGCGGCCGGCGCCGGCGGCGCCTCTGCCACTGCCTCGGCAAACTCCATCGGCCCCGCCACGGCACGCGCCTGCTCGCTGACCACCGGCCGCTCCGGGGTGAAAGGAGTGTAGAGATCGTAGATGAAACTAACCGGCATGCCCGCCACGAAGGTCAGATGCACGTTCTCCAGGTCCTCATCGAAGGTGTTATCGAACAGCCCCCATCCTTGCAACAGGCTCAGCGGCTTGCCCTCCTGCTCATCGGCCACCAGGCGATAGCTGACCCGCCAAACCGGGCTGGGCGCAATGTAGCTGACGACCAGATCGGAACGCCCCGCGCCCAGGCGCACCGTGACCGAGCGCTTTTCATCCTCCATCAGGCTGGTGTCGAGGAAATAGGCCAGGTCGCTGGCGGCGCGGCTGTCCACCAGGTGCAGTTGGCGAATGTCGGCAACAGGAAGGGCGCGCACGACAGCCTGAGCCGGAACGAAGATCGAGAGCAAGGTGGCGGTCAACGGTTCACGTTCGCCGGGCAGGTCAACGCCCACCGCAACGCCGGCCAGGGTTTCATCGGCGGTCGTCACCTCCACCGCGCGGCCGCGCACATCGCGCAGCAGGTCGCGCAGGCTGGCGCCGTCCGAGAGTTGAATAGAGGAGCGGGCCAGGAGCCTGGCCTTGTCCTCTGGCGTGGCGTAATCCATGCCAAACACCTGACCGCCGCCCACGGTGAACGCGGTCAGGCTCTTGAGGATGTCGTTCATTTCGTCTTTGCGGAACTGCAACGAAACCGTAGACGCGGCGTCGGCTTCCACCGCGCCCCGGCGTTGGTAGAAGCCAACACCATGCTTGTAAAGCGTCATCTTGACAATCGGAAGCGTGTTCATGGGTAAGCGCCTTTCTGCTCATCTGCTCACTAGAACGAGACATCAAAACAAAACATCGGAAGCGGGCGGCTTCCGATGTTCATGGCGTCAACAATTGAAACCAACCGCCGGGCGACCGTATACGACGGGCTGCTGGAACCGGTGCAGACTGCGGGCGTCCGGTCAGGCCTGATGGACACGGCAAAAAGCCGAGCCGGCCTGTGCGGTGTTCTTGCACGGGCGGCCCGATTTGGTCAGGGCTGCACACGGCTGCGCTGCGGTCAGGGCCACAGGCGTCTCTGCATGCGCCGGTTCTGTACCATCGGCCGGCACGGCCGCGGCAGTCGTTCCTGGCGACGTAGAAACATCTGTCTCTACAGCAGTCGCGGTCGAAGCCTCACGCACGAGGATCGGGATAGCCGGCGAATCTGGCACGGCCAAGGCCTGCATCAAGTCTTCGGCCCCAGCTTCAACAGGCGGCTCGCTCACGGCAGGCGGCTCTTCGACGACGATGGTCGCACTCGACTGCCGGCGTGACCGTTGCTGTTTGGGCGCAGTGGCAGTCACGGCCGCGGGCGTCTGATCCGGCGCGACGGCGTCTGCGGCTGCTTCCGGCGCAGGCGCCGACTGTGCTTGCGCCTGCTGAGCCAACGCGAACAAGTCAACGAATTCTTGTTCGAATAGCTCGTTGATTTTCTCCGGGTCGGGCACCAGGCCGGTGTCGGTGGCAATGCCGAGCACAACGCTGTCGTTGTAACTGAAGATGCTGACGCCCAGGCCCATGCGTCCAGACTGAGGAACCCAGAACATGGTCGTACCTACCCGCTGTCCGGCGAAATAGATAGCCTGGCGTGGACCGGGCACGTTCGTCATCACCGCCGAGGACTTCAGCCCGAAGATGCTGACCATTTGATCGGCCACCTGGGTGGGCAACAATCCCAGGGTATTGAGAATCTGGAAGGCGACGACTGCCTCAGGGGTATTCTTGATCTCATCCATACGCCGTTTGAGTTCCTGCAGGCGCTCCTTCGCGTCAATCAGGTAGATAGGCAGCGAGAGGTAAATGAGGCCAAAACGGTTGCCCAGCTTGTACGCCTCTTCGAGCGGCCGCAGGTTGACAGGCACCATGGCGCGGATGTTGATGTCCTCGGTTGGGTCGCTGCGATATTCCATGTAGCGGCGCAGCGCGCCGGTCATCGCGGTCAGCAGCACATCGTTGACCGTGCCACCCAGGGCTTTGCTAATGAGCTTGACATTGGCGAGAGGGATCGGCTGCGACCAGGCTGCGCGCTTGGAGACGCCCAGGCGCCCCTTGAAGACTGTGTGGGGATCAGGGCCTAAGAGCAGGATCTTGCCCAGGGCTGCGGCGGCGCTGGCGCCCTGAGATGCCAGTTCCAGGGCATGGTTGGGATTGGTCAGCGTTTCCAGTCCCTCATGAATCAAGGTATCGGTCACCTTGCGTGCATTGGCCACCATGCCCTGGGCGCTGCGCAGGGTGCTCTCCAGCCAACCCGGGGTGTGACGCTCCTGGTTTTCGGGCGGGCTGGGGTAGGGCGCATCGGGATCGGAATCGGTGCTGGAAAGCATTACATGCATCAGGGCAATGCCGTCGGCGATGCAGTGATGCAAGCGCATGAGCAGCGCGCCGCCCTCGCCGTAATGCTCGATGTAGTGCATCTGCCACAACGGTTTGGAGAAATCGAGCGGCGTGCTCATCAGGTCGCTGACGAATTCCTGCAGCGCGGTTTTGTCGCCTGGGGGCGGTAGGGCAATGCGGTGAAGATGAGCGTTGAGATCAAAGTTGCGGTCAGTGATCCAATAGGCTTTGTTGCCCTGCTGAATCACCTTGTGTCTGAAACGACTGAACCGATCCACCATGCGGTACTGCACGGTGTCGCGCAGGCGATGGTAGTCAATGGGTTTGTCAAAGATATACAGGCCCGTCACCATCATCAGGTTGGTCGGGTCTTCCATGTGCAGCCAGGCCGTGTCAACATTGCCCAGCGGAATTCCATAGCGGATATTGTCACTCATAGTCCCTCCATACAAACGCGCCTGCAACCTGCCAGGTGCATCGGTTCCTGATTACACTATAAATCCTACACTCCAAAATGTCAATCCGCTTGCAGCGCCTGTGCGAGATCGGCGATGATGTCAGCCGGCTCCTCGATCCCCACAGAAAGGCGCACCAGGCCCTCGCCAATGCCCACCTCGGCGCGCTGGTCGGGCGTCAGCGCACGGTGCGATGCCATGACCGGATAGAGCAGCAGGCTGTAGACGTCGCCCAACGTCGTTCCGGTCAGCAGCAAGCGCGGCCGTTCCAGAAAGCGCCGCACCTGGTCTTGCCCGGCGTCGCGAATGACGAAGCTCACCATGCCGCCAAACGCAGGTTGGCCGTCCGGCGCCCGCAGCAGTTGCGCGGCAAGCTCATGCTGCGAGTGGGTGGGCAGGCCCGGATAGACCACCTGCGCCACGCGTGGGTGCGCCGCCAACCAGGATGCCACCTGCAGCGCAGAGGCGCAGTGCTGGCGCATACGCAGCGGCAGCGTTTTCAGGCCGCGCAGCGCCAGCCAGGCCTCGAAGGGCGACAGATTGGCGCCCAACATCTTCAGTTGGTCGGTCAGCCGCGCTTCGTGCATGCGGCCGGCGACGACGGCGCCGCCCAGCACGTCATCATGCCCACCGATGTATTTGGTGATCGAATGAACTACGAAGTCGGCCCCATGCTCCAATGGCCGCAGCAGATATGGCGTGGTGAAGGTGCTGTCTACGACAACCCGCGCGCCGGCTGCGAGGGCCAGATTGACCAGGGCCGGTACATGAGCCACCTTGAGCAGGGGATTGGAGATTGCCTCACACACCAACACGGCAGGTGAGGTTGCAGCCAACACCGCCGCGACCTCTTCCAGGTTCGTCACATCCACGAAGTGCGTGGTCACACCCTGCTCAGCGAAGAGACGATCCAGCAGGGTGTAAGTTGCGCCGTAGCAATCACGTGCAGCCACCACCCGGCCGCCCGGTCGTACACCCGCGGCCAACAGCGCCGCATGCATAGCCGCCATGCCGGATGCGTAGGTCATCGCCATCTCGCCGTTTTCCAAGTCGGCCAGGGCCACTTCGAGGGCGTGGGTCGTTGGGTTGCCGTAACGGCGGTAAACAAAACCATCCCTGGCGCGGCCCAGAACCGCGTCCAGATCCTCCATCGCCTCGTACAGGTAGGTCACGGCGGGGTGAATCGGCGTCGTGGTGGGGCTATAATCAGACGCGGGCAGGCGCTCACCGGCGTGAACCGCACGCGTAAACAGGCTTGTCGTCATGATATTTGTTGCTCCCTGCGCACGTGGCGCGTGTGATGCGGCGGCGCTGGCGCGTCTGCGCCGCTCCCGACCGAGTGTACCCCCACGGCCGCGCCCTGTCAAAACCCAGGCCGAGTCTGCGCCGGACCGGCATCGCTGAACAACCGGTTTTTGGCTTGACCCGCCTTCTTGTGGTACGATTGACGCCGCGCCCCGAAGGTGGGCTTTGCATCGGTTGCAGCGACTTGCGGTCGCCGGACATGCCCCCCAATGTGAGCATACGCCTGATCTCATGATTTTGCGACCACATCTGTGTAGGAAATGCGGCGATGACATTTCACCTGGCCCAAACGAGGCCGCCCGTCTTTTCTGTCGTGCTGCCCGTCTTCAATGAACGCGAGAACCTGTCCGAACTCCAGCGGCGCCTCGGCGCGGTTATGGCTGACCTGGGTGAACCATTTGAGATCATCTACGTGGACGACGGCAGTCGCGACGGTTCGGGCGACCTGCTGGCAGCTATTCAGCAGAACGATGACCGGGTGCGCGTGCTGCGCCTGTCACGCAATTTCGGTCACCAGGCCGCCATCAGCGCCGGGCTTGACCACGCGGCCGGCGATGCCATCATCGTGCTGGACGCCGACCTGCAGGACCCGCCGGAGGTGCTGCCCATCCTGCTGGCCCAATGGCGCCTGGGCTTCGATGTCGTCTACGCGATACGCCAGGAGCGCAAGGAAAACTTTCTCAAACGCAGCGCGTACAAGATCTTCTATCGCCTGCTGCGCCAGGTCGCTAACGTCGAAATTCCACTCGACGCCGGCGACTTTTGTGTTCTCGATCGTCGCGTGGCTGATGTGCTGCGCAAAATGCCAGAGCGCAACCGCTTCATGCGCGGCATTCGCAGTTGGATCGGATTCCGCCAAATCGGCGTGCCCTACAAGCGCGCGGCTCGTTTTGCCGGCCAGCCCAAGTACAGCCTGTTCAAACTCCTGCGCCTGGCCTTCGATGGCTTCTTCTCCTTTTCCTACGTGCCGCTGCGCCTGGCTTCCATGTTCGGTCTGCTCGTTTCTTTTCTCGGCTTCCTGCTCTCCGTGTGGACCGTCTACAAACGCTTCACCCTGCCCGAATTTCCCTCCGGCTTTGCCACCATCGTCGTGGGCATGATGTTCCTGGGCGGCATCCAGTTGATCGCTCTCGGCGTCATCGGCGAATATGTCGGTCGCATCTTCGATGAAGTCAAGCAGCGCCCGCTCTACATCATCGTCGAACGCTTGGGATTCGATCATGAACAGCGAAACCCGCATTCTTGAGGAGATGCCACCAACCACCATGCGAATCCTGATGTTGGACAACGAATTTCCGCCGTTGGGCGGCGGCACCGGCGTGGTCAACTACCACCTGCTGGACGAACTGCGCCGCCGCGCCTCACCCCTAATGCCCATCGAGGTAGACCTGATTACGTCAAGCCGCAGCCGGCGCCGCTTCCAGTACGAAGAGATGACGCCGGCCATCCGCCTGCACAAAGTCCCGGTGGACAACCGCAACATCCACCATTCCACCAACATCGAACTGCTGCGCTATACCTGGCGCGGCTACTGCCACGCGCGACGCCTGACCGCCCGCACGTCCTACGACCTGTGCTTTGCCTTTGCCGGGGTGCCGGCCGGCGGCATCGCCTGGGCGCTGCGGCGCACCCTCGGCCTGCCCTACATCGTGTCTCTGCAAGGCCCGGACGTGCCCGGCTTCGAGAACCGCTATCGCTACGTCTACGCCGCCCTGACTCCCTTCATTCGCCAGGTTTGGCGTGAGGCCGCAGCCGTCGTTGCCATCAGCCAGCGCCATCGCGACCTGGCCTGGCAAACGGCGCCCGGCCTACCCATTGACATCATCTTCAACGGCGTTGACCTGGCGCTATTCAGGCCGGCGACTCACGCAGACCGGCCCGCAGGCGCGCCGGTCACCGTGCTTTGCGCGGCGCGGCTGATCGAACGCAAAGGACAGCAGTACCTGCTGGCTGCGCTGGCCCGCCTGATGGCCCAGGGCATCCCCCTGCGCCTCATCCTGGCCGGCGCCGGCGATGCAGAGCCGCAACTGCGCCAGCAGGCGCAAACCCTGGGCGTGGAGGCGCATGTGCAGTTTCTCGGCTTTGTCGAGCGCAGCGCCATGCCCGCCGTCTACGCCCAGGCCGACATCTTCTGCCTGCCTTCTTATAATGAAGGCATGTCCATGGCCTTACTCGAAGCGATGGCGAGCGGCCTGCCCGTCATCGTCACCGCCACCGGCGGCCTGGAAGAATTGCTGGACGGCAACGGCCTGGTGGCGGCCTGGGCCGATGTGCAAGCCCTGACCGGCGCCCTGGCTACCCTCGCGCAAAATGACCATCTGCGCGCCGAGTTCGGTCAGCGCGGCCGTCAGATCGCCGAGCGCTTTGCCTGGCCCGCCATCGTTCAGCAGGTCGTGCAGCTCTGCCAGCGCGTGCTCGAACGCCAGCCCAACAGGAGCCAGAATGGCGCCAGCGAGCCGCGATGACGCCGCGCCAGCGCCGCTGCGCGTCACCCTCATCAATCTGTGGCCGCGCGGGGGCATGGCGCATTACACCGCCGCGCTGGCCAACGCCCTGGCCTTGCAGCCGGGCATCACCGTGACAGCCGTCGTGCCGGCCGCGCCGCCGGCGCTCGGCTTTGCCGCGGCCGTACACCTGGCGCCGGTGGACATTCCCACCGGCAATCGTCTGGCAGACCTGGCGCGGCTGCCGGGTCAACTGCTGCGGGCGCCGGCCTATCTGCGCACCGTGCAAGCCACCGCGCCCGATGTCGTTCACGCCAACCTGAGCACCCATCCCTGGGAGCTGGCAACGCTGCCCTGGCTACGCCGGCGCTGGCCGCTTTTCGTCACCCAGCACGAGGTCAGCCTTAAGTCCGGGGAGGGCGGCTGGCGCAAACGCTGGAACGTGTGGGCCGGCCCGCGCTACGCGCATCACCTGTTCGTGCATGGGCAGGCGCTGGCCGCCGAGCTGCAGCGTGCGCGGCTCATACCGGCCGGGCAAATCAGCGTGCTGGCGCACGGCTGGTATGATTTTTTCACGCAGTGGGCCGGCGACCAGGTCGAAGACCCACACAGCGTGCTGTTCTTTGGCCGCATCAAAGCCTACAAAGGCCTGGAATACCTGGTCGCGGCCATGCCGCTGGTACAGGCCGTGGCGCCTGATGTGCATTTCCTGGTAGTGGGAGGCGAGGGTGACATGGCGCCCTATCGTCGCCTGCCGGGCGCACAGGCGGCTGCGGTGACATGGGTCAACCGCTTCGTGGAAGACGCCGAAGCGGCCGCCTTCTTCCGCCGCGCGGCGCTGGTAGTGTTGCCCTACACCGACGGCAGCGCCTCCGGCGTCATTGCCGCGGCCTATGCCCTGGCCCGCCCGGTGATTGCCACCCGCGTCGGCAGCCTGCCCGAAGCGGTGATAGATGGCGTCACCGGGCTGCTCGTTCCCCCACGTGACGCGGCCGCGCTGGCCGCGGCCATCTGCGCCCTGCTGCGCGATGACGAGCGCCGGCGCCGGTTGGGGGAGGCCGGCCGGCAGTGGGCGCAGGAGCATCTCTCCTGGGCCGACATTGCCCGCCAAACTGTGGCCGTGTACCGGCGGTACAGCCGATGATCGCGCGGCGAGGATTTCAAGCATGAACACGAGCAGCGAACAAACGCCGCCGCGTGTGGTGGCGCTGATTCTCAACTGGAACGGTCGTGAAGACACCCTGACGTGCCTGCGGAGCCTGCAGCAGCAAACCTACCCCGCGCTGATTCCACTGGTGGTTGACAATGGCTCGCAGGACGGTTCGACGGCCGCCATCCGCGCCGCATTTCCCGCCGTTCACATCATCGAAAACGGCGCCAACCTGGGCTTTTGCGCGGGCAATAACGTGGGAATGACCTGGGCGCTGGCGCAGGGCGCCGATTTCGTGCTGCTCCTGAACAACGACGCCTGGTTTGCGCCCACCATGACCCAGGAACTGGTGACCGCGGCCGGCCGCGATCCCTGCATTGGCCTGGCCGGGCCGAAAATATACCAGGCCGAACCGCCTACCGTGCTGTGGGCGGCCGGCGGCCGGTTCACCTTCTGGGGCAATGTAACAGCCATGCGCGGTTTTGGGCAGGCCGATCATGGTCAGTTCAACAGCGCCGCAGATGTGGACTATCTGCCCGGATGTGGTATACTAGCCAGGCGTCAATTTCTGGAAGGAGTTGGCCTGCTCGATCCGACTTATTTCGCCTATTATGAAGATGCCGACTGGGGAATGCGCGCAAGGCAAACGGGTTGGATCGTGCGTTACGTACCCTCGGCCTGCATGTGGCACAAGGGCGGCGCCAGCACCGGCGGCTTCTACAATCCCCGTGAGAAGTATCTGTCTGGCGTCAATGCCGTGCGCTTCATGCGCCGATATGCCCATGCCGGGCAGTGGGTGCTGTATCTCATCTCCTTGGCGGCAGGTATCCCGTGGCTCATCATACGAGAAAGCGCGCGCGGCCGCCAGGCGGCTGTACGCGCCAAAATCCGTGGACTGATAGATGGTTTCAGGTACAAATCCTAACACACGTCTCAGCAAACTAGCGATCCATGCGGCCCTTCTGTTCATCCTCCTCCTGGCTGTGGGCCTACGCTCATATGAACTCAACACGCGCCCCTTTTGGGGCGACGAAGCCTTGACAGGCGACCTGGCCCTGCTTGGCCCTGCTTCTGTGCTGCGCACCACGGCCCCCTTTTCGTTTGTGCGCGAACTGGCAGCCAATGCCGGCGGCCAATTCGTGACCGGCTGGGGTTTTCAGATGCCTCTGCCGCTCCTGGCCTCGCTGACCGGCATGATCGGCAGCCAGGATTTGCTCATCCGCCTGCCGTCCTTTCTGGCCGGTGTGCTGACCGTGGCGGTTGCTTTTGCCGTGGGGCGGCGGCTGCGTCGGCCAGAAGTGGGGCTTCTGCTGGCGCTCCTCATCGCAGTGTCCGCGTTTCACATCCGGTATTCGCAAGAAGCGCGCTACTACGGCCTGATGTCATTCCTGTCTGTGCTCAGCGCGTACCTGCTGCTGCGCGGCCTGCAGGAAAAACGCACCGGAGACCTGCTGGCCTTCGTGTTCGTTTCTGCCTTGAACGTGTGGAATCACCTCTTTGCGGTCTTCTTCGTTGCGCCCATGATGGTCTACGCCGTCGCCATCTTGGGGCTGGCATTCATGCGCAGTGTGCACTTGCCACGGCTCAGCAGCCTGCGCCGCCGCACGAACAGCCGACGCA
>JAYRVL010000594.1:0-3710 GCA_041918575.1 Anaerolineae bacterium
CACCTCGATCTCCAGGTGAATCGTTCTGAGCGTGGGCGACAGGCTGGCGCCGCTCAGCGGGATGCGCAGGGAATAGCCGGCCTGAAAACCGGGCACGCGGTCGCTCTGATAGCGCAGAAAGAACGGCGCGCCGGCCAGATCAACCCGCTCGGCCAGCACCTGGTTCTGGCATTCGATGATGGAGCCGGGCCGGCACTCCGGCTGCTGCACGCGCAGGCGTTCGGGCGGGGGCTGGTTGGGTGGATCGCACGGCTCTTCGCAGCTCGTGCCCATGTTCTTGTCCCAGGGCGAAAAGTGCTGCACCGGCACGCGCCACAGGCCCTGGTTGACCGGGTAAAGGCCGGCCAGCGCGGCCCGTTCCGCGTCGGTGATGCCCAACGCGGCCAGCGCGACGGGGGTGGCCGGCTGCCCGCTGCCATCCACATCCAGATCGGCCATCCCGCTGTTGACGCTGAGGATGCGCAGGACGCGGCCGCCGGCGGACGCAATCCACAGGCCCTGGCCGCGGTCGTAGTAACCCATCGGAACCACGGTTCCGATGGGCAGATTGGCGAAATTCTCATTGTAGGAAAGCACCGGGCCGCTGAAGACGACGCCGCTGGCGCCGGCCGCGGTGGCTTCATCTATACTGAACTCGGCGGCGTAGGTGTAGGCGGAGTTGGGCGGCAGT
This sequence comes from Anaerolineae bacterium, assembly GCA_041918575.1. GTDB lineage: Bacteria > Chloroflexota > Anaerolineae > SSC4 > Amarolineaceae > Amarolinea. Next base: position 671 of record JAYRVL010000594.1, read on the forward strand.
TCGGCCGGCATGGCCTGCGGGCCGTTGGCGCCCACGGTGTACTCAGTGGCGCGCACATGCAGCAGGGTCAGGGTTTGGGTAACGCCGCCGGGCAGGGTCATCACCGCCTGCAAACCGGCCGGGAAAAGCAGCGTCTCCTGCCGCATCCCACGGGTGTCTGAGATGACGCTGCCCCGCGCCACCTGCATGGGCTGCGGCGAGGTCAGATCTACCAGGGTCACATTGGGGTCCAGGGCCGTCAGAACGACCTCGGGCAGCCAGGCGAAATCGAGCCAGGGCGCATCCACCTGGCGCTGGACGCCCAGGTAGCCTTCTTTGTCATACTGCACAGTCAGCAGCCCGCCGCCGTTGACCGCCAGGTCGTAGAAACCGTCGGCGCGGCTGCGCGTGCTGCCGAACTCGGGGCGATTCAGGAGGCTGACCGTCACCCCAGAGAGCGCCGCGCCATCCTGCGTCAGCACCCGGCCGCGCAAAACTGCAGCCTGCTGAGGTTGGATCGTACCAGAGAGGACGCCGGTTTGGATTGGGCTGCTGCCGGTGTAGAGGAAGGCGGTGGCCGCGGCCAGGCTGGTCGTGGCCGTGCGGTCCAGGGGCAGGGCTACCAGGGCCGGGTCAGGCGGCAAACCGATGCAGGGGCTGCCCCAGGCCGTGGCGGCGAGGGCCAAATCCAGGGTGTCAATGTCGCCATCGCGGTCCAGGTCCATACGGGCATCCCAGCCGGGGTCCGCGCTGGTCAGGTTCCAATGGCCGGCCGCGGACTGAATATCGGCGATGTCAACGCCGGGCGGCGCGACGAAGTCGGGGCACGGGTCGGGGTCAGAGGTGGAGGCAGGGGCCGGCAGATCACGGTCAGCCAACGGAATGGCGCCGACCGCCGCGCCCGGCGCAAATTCCAGGGCGAACATCGCCGTTATCACCAACGCCAGACAAACCAGGGCCAATGCACGCAGTGTCATCGTTTCCTCCTCCTCATACCATCGAATGGCCGCCCGCCGAATGGAATTCGGGGCGAAGGGGCGTTCCGGCCCGCCGAATGGAATTCGGGGCGAAGGGGCGTTCCGCCGCAAGGTCGGCCTGCGCCGACCCGGGCGTCCACGCAGGTGGACGCAATGCCGGCAGGCCCACTGGCGCTGATGCGCCATTCAGGCGCGATTTCAATCGCTCGCTTCGATAAATACAGGTTGGCTGTCCACAACCAGGTGCAGCCGGCCGGCGCTGGCCGTGACCCGTTCTACGAGGGGGGCGGTTTGCCCTGGCTCGGTGATGATGTGGGTCAGGGTGGCTGCGGCGGTCGGCCAGGGCAAATCCACCGGGCTGGTGGGTTCGGCCTGACCGGGCAGGTAGCGGCGACCGTCATCACGCCAGAGCACCAGCAGCGGCCGGCCGTTCACCGTAAACCGGTAGGCGTAGATGTTGGCGGCCAGGGTCAGCGGCTCCACCGCGCTGAAACCGCCCAGCTTCTGCACGACCAGGCCAAAGCTGTAGAGCACGGGGCGCGGCTGCTGCTTGTCATCGGTCAGCCCCTGGTAGGGAAAGCCCGACAGCGCCGGCCAATCTTGCAGGCAGCAGAGGTTGATCCCTTCCAGGCCCAGGGCCATGCCGGTGACCAGTTTCTTGACCGTCAGCGAGGCCTGCTCGGCCCGAAACCAGCGCATGACGGCCGGGTAGTCTGCGTTGGCGGGGTCGTTGAGGATGCCGCCGACGCCCAGGAAGCCGCGCAGGCGCAGCAGTTCGGCCGCGGCGAAGGGCCGATCCTCGAAAAAGGCCGGCGCCACCATCAAGTTGAGCGCGCTGGTAGCGTCACCGGCCCAAATTGGTTTGGTGTAGTTACGCCGCGCCATTTCGCCCCGCATCCAGCCCAGGCCGCCGAAGACCGCTTTGTAATCGGTGAGCCAGTGTCCTTCCACCACGTCGAAGGCTTCGGGATGATCGGCAATCAGGCCGACGAAGACCAGGGCGCGGTCGAGCGCAGCCAGACCCTCCGCGTTGCCGGCCAGCCGCGTGCGCCACTGGGCCAGGCGCGTTGGGAAGACCTCGGCGCCGGCGCCGTCGTCGAACAACTCAGGAATGCCCACGCCGGACGCAATCACGCGGGTGGATGGGTTGGCGGCCCCGATGCGGTCGTGCGCCAGTTGCAGCAGGGCCAGGTATTCCTCAGGCGCGCCCTGCCAGAAAATTTCGACGCCCGCCTCCGATTCGATCTCGTAGTCCAGGATGGGGCGCAGCAGGCCGGGCAGATCGTTCAGGCCATCGCCATCGTAGCGCTCCACCACGCACTGCACGAAGTCGCCATACGCGGCCAGATATTCCGGTTTGGGGGGAGTGCTGGCTGAACGGCCAAAACCGCCCAGCAGGTCCGTGCGATAGGCCGGCTGGGTGGCCCAATCCGATTTAGAGCGCAACACCATCTGGAGCTGAAAACCGGCCGCCTGCCACTCCTGCACCCAGGCATCGAGTTGGCGCCAGGCAAAGCCGGCGCAGGGCTTGAGTCCAGGCCGGGGAACGATCTGGCCCCAATTGATGTCGGTGAATTTGACCCAGGCGGCGCCAAAGGAGGCGTAGAGCGCGGCCGGCGCGCGCCGCGGCTGGCCCAGGACGCCGCCATCCAGGTTGCCATATTCCACGCCAAAGGCAAAAGGGCGAGGCACAGGTAGGTTGGCCGACGTGGGAGAGGGCGCGGAAATGGCGCGGGGTGTGGAAGGGGTTGGCAGGGTCGCAGTAGGGGTCAACGCAGGCGTGCGACCACAGGCCAGCAGACTGGCGCCCAGCAGGAGGATCAATAGGGTAAAATGCCGACCGGTGCGTGTCATGAGCAGAACCTCGAACAACAGACTGGATTCTGACCCTCTCCAGTTGAGATTATACCCGCGGCGCGGCCTCAGATGCAAGCCGGTACACGAGTGCAACAATGACACGGCAGAACGGAAGCAGCCACGAATTTCACGAATCGAGCTTCTACCGTTGAACATGCTGGAATTGTATACGCTTGATCGGTTGGCGAAAAGGGCAAGAAGGTGTACAATAGCAGCAAACCGGGAGA
>JAYRVL010000595.1:0-4679 GCA_041918575.1 Anaerolineae bacterium
CACGGTGCAGCGCGCCCTGCGCAAGGTGACGGGCGTCGTCGAGGCCAATGTCAATTACGCCAGCGAGAAGGCCAGCGTGATCTACATCCCCGGCGTCGCCAACCGCCAGGATTTGATCCAGGCCGTGGAAAAGGCCGGCTATGGCGTGGTGCAGACGACGGGCGATGAGGCGCTGGAAGATGCGGAAGCGGCCGCGCGCGAGGCGGAAATCGCGGACCAGACGCGCAAGTTTTGGGTGGGCGTGGCGTTTGCCGCGCCCCTCTTTCTCTTCAGCATGGCGCGCGACCTCAATCTGCTTGGCATGTGGGCGCACGGCGAGTGGGCGCATTGGCTGATGCTGGTGCTGGCGACGCCGGTGCAGTTCTACGTGGGCGGCGACTACTATCGCGGCGGTTGGAAGTCCATTCGCAACGGCTCGGCCAACATGGATGTGCTGGTGGCGATGGGGTCCTCGGCCGCGTACTTCTACAGCCTGGCGATCCTGGTCGGCAGCCTGTTCGGCTGGCATGGCCTGGGCGATCACGTGTATTTCGAGACCGCGGCCGTCATCATCACGCTGATCAAGCTCGGTAAGCTGCTGGAGGCGCGCGCCAAGGGGCGCACTTCGGCCGCGATCAAGGCGCTGATGGGGTTGCGCTCGCGCACCGCGCATGTGGTGCGCGACGGTCAAGAGATCGAAATCCTGGTCGAGCAGGTGCGCAGCGGCGACTACGTCATCGTGCGGCCGGGCGAGAAGATTCCGGTGGATGGCATCGTGGTCGAAGGCCGTTCGGCCGTGGATGAGTCCATGTTGACCGGCGAAAGCCTGCCGGTGGACAAGAAGCCGGGCGACCTGGTGATTGGCGCTACACTGAACAGCCAGGGTATGCTCAAGTTCGAGGCGACGAAGGTGGGCCGCGAAACGGCGCTGGCGCAGATCATCCGCCTGGTGCAGGAGGCGCAAGGCTCCAAAGCCCCGATCCAGCGTCTGGCCGACCAAGTTTCGGCCATTTTCGTGCCGGTGGTGCTGGCGATTGCGGCGCTGACCTTCCTGGGCTGGCTTTTTCTCGGCCAGGCCGGCTTCACGCAGGCGCTGGTCTACACGATTGCGGTGCTGGTGATCGCCTGCCCCTGCGCGCTGGGCCTGGCCACACCCACTGCCATCATGGTAGGCGCCGGCAAGGGCGCGGAGAGCGGGATTCTGTTCAAGAGCAGCGAGGCGCTGGAGCGCAGCCACAAGCTGACGACCGTGGTGCTGGATAAAACCGGCACGATCACCCACGGCAAGCCGGCCATGACCGATCTGGTGCTCGTCGGCCAGAATCAGGATTCCAGGGCAGAGGTTTTGTTCCTGGCGGCGTCGGCGGAAAAAGGCTCCGAGCATCCGTTGGGTCAGGCCATTGTCAGGGCGGCCGAGGCGGAGGGGATGCGGCTGGTCTCGCCCGATCGTTTCGAGGCGTTGGCCGGGATGGGGGTGCGTGCCAGCGTCCAGGGCAAGGCGATCCTGGTGGGCAACGTGCGTCTGTTCGAGCAGGAGAAGATTGACATAAGTGAAATAGCTGCGACAGTCACGCAGTTGCAGGCCGCGGGTAAGACGGCCATGCTGGCGGCGGTGGACGGTCAGCCGGCCGCGGTGTTCGCGGTGGCGGATACCGTCAAGGAGGGATCGGCGGCTGCCATTGCCCAAATGCACGAGCAGGGTTTGCAGGTGGTGATGATCACCGGCGACAACCGGCGCACGGCCGAGGCCGTTGCCCGCCAGGTGGGCATCGAGCGGGTGCTGGCGGAGGTGCTGCCGGGCGACAAGGCGGCGCAGGTCAAGGCCCTGCAGCAAGAGGGGCGCCTGGTGGCGATGGTGGGCGATGGCATCAACGATGCGCCTGCCCTCGCGCAGGCCGACGTGGGCATTGCGATCGGCGCCGGCGCGGATGTGGCGATGGAGGCCGCCGGTGTTACCCTGATGAGCGGTGATTTGCGTGGCGTGCCCCGTGCGCTGGCGCTGAGCCGCGGCACGATGCGGGTCATCAAGCAGAATCTGTTCTGGGCCTTCTTTTATAACGTCATTCTGATTCCTGTAGCAGCCGGCGCCCTGTATCCACTGTTCGGTCTGCGCCTGCACCCGGTGCTGGCCGCCGGCGCGATGGCTTTCAGCAGCATCTTCGTGGTGACGAACTCCCTGCGCCTCAAGGCCTTCGACGCCAGGCGGTGATTTTTGTCGTTGACAGGCCAATGATAAGATGCTATAATTCCCATACGATCGAACCTATACTGAAAAGAGGTAGCTTCCATGGCTGAATCGGCTGAATCGGCTGAATCTTCTGCCATTTCTCGCATCCAGGGCGGCAGTCGCACCGCGAACAAGCAGCTCAAGTTTATCTTCGGCGGCGTTCTCATCGCTGCCGTGATCCTGTATCTCATCATCTCTGTCATCGGCAGCGAAGGCGCCTATTACAAGGAAGTCGGTGAGGTGCAGGCGCAGCAGGCAGCATTGATGGATCGCAAGGTGCGCGTCAGCGGCCTGGTGGAGACCATGACGGTGAGCTGGGACCCCACCAATTTCAACCTCGATTTTACCATCCTCGATCAGCGGGGCACGGGCGAAAAGCTGCCAGTCCATTTCCACGGCGTGCAGCCGGACAACATGACGCGTGAAGGCTCGATTGCCATCGTCGAGGGCCGCCTGCGACCCGACGGCGTCCTCGATGCTGACACCTTGCTGCTCAAGTGCCCTTCGCGCTATGAAGAAGCGCCCCAAGAAGTCAAGAAGATCAGTTGAACGAGCGGTGGTGTGACGCGTTGAACCGAAACACGGGCCGGGATGGGACGGCAGGCGCCGCGGGCCTTCGCCTGTTCGATCTGCGCCCCTGGTGGGCGCTCTTGACGGCGACCGGCCTGCTCCTGGCGCTGGCGCTTTGGCTGCTGCTCTCCACGCCCGCGGCCGCAGCGCCCCGGCCGGCCCAGGAAACGCCCCCGCTGCCCGCGGATGCCCGCGCCGGCCTGCCCATCTACCTGGAGAAGTGCGCGCCCTGTCACGGCGAAACTGGGATGGGTAACGGGCCTCAGGCCGCACAACTGCAATTCCCGCCCGCGCAGTTTGCTGACGCCGCAGCGATGTGGGGGAAGACGCCGGCCGATCTCTTCGCAGTCACCAAGAACGGCCGCATCGAAAAATTGATGCCACCCTTCGCTCAAAGCACCGGCGATCAAGCCATTTGGAATGTGCTGGCCTACGCCTGGTCGCTGCACCTCGATCCCGCCGAGCTGCAGCAGGGCGAAGCGGTCTACCAGGCGGCGTGCGCGGGCTGTCACGGCGCCGCTGGCCAGGGCGATGGCCCGGACGCTGGCGCTGACCTGCTCGACCTGACCAGCCTGGATGCCACGGCCAACCGCAGCCAGCGCGACTGGTTCGACTCCTTGCAGTCGTCCGCGCACAGCAGCGTCGCCGATCTCAGCGACGCGGAGCGCTGGGCCAGCCTGGAGTTTGTGCGCACCTGGACGCTGCCGCCGCTGCAGGCGCGGCCGTTTGCGCCGGGCGATGGCGTTATCAGCGGCGTGGTGACCAACGACACGCCGCAGGGCGATGTCACCGCCGGCCTGACCGTGACCCTCAGCGTGTTCGACGATTTCGACCTGGCAACCCAAATCAGCGCCACCACCTCCGTCACCGGTTTCTACCGCTTCGACAGCCTGAACACCGACCCGGGCTGGCTGTACGTGGCGAACCTCTCTTTCAAGGATGTGCCCTACAGCACCGGTGTGATGACGTTCACGGCCGCAGCGCCTGCGCAGGATGGCTCGATTGCCGTCTACGAGCCGACCAACGACAGCAGCGTGCTGGCGGTGGAGCGGGCGCATTGGTTCCTGGAGTTCGACCAGTCCAACCTGCTGGTGGCGGAGCTGTACATTTGGAGCAACAACAGCGATCGTGTCTACGTCGGCGCCGCGTCGGAGGACGATGACGCCGGGCGCAGCGTGCTGCCGTTTGCGCTGCCGCCTGATTTCCAGAACCTGAGCTTCGACGATGGCGATCTTGGCCGCCGCTACCAGCTCACGCCAGACGGCGCGGCCGACACCCTGCCGCTGCCGCCGGGCCAGGGCGTGCGTCAGACCCTGCTGCGCTACGTCATCCCGTTCACCTCCCTTACGCTCGATCTGCAGCACCCGGTGGCCGTCCCTTTGCGCAGCCTGAACGTGCTGGTGGCCGATGTGGGCGCGCAGGTCAGCAGCCCAGATCTGCAGGAAGGCCCGGCGCGCCAGGTGGAGCAGGCCACTTATTTCAACTTCACCACCGCAGAGGTGCCGGCCGGCAAGACGATTGAGTTGAAGTTGACCAATCTTCCCTTCAATCGGTCGCCGGAAACGGCCGCCGCGGCGCAGGCCAATTCACCCTGGCTGGCTGTCGGCGTTGCGGTATTTGCTGCGCTGGGCCTGCTCGGCGTGCTCTACTTCGCTACGCGGCGGCGCCAGGAGATGGCGCAGGCGGCAGAGGATGACGAGGCAGAAGAGGGCGAGGAAGACGGGGACGAGGAAGATCAAGCGCCGGCGGCCCCCAGCCTTGACCTGGACGCCCTGCGCCGGCGCCGCCAGGGTCTGATCCTGGCCATTGCCCGCTTGGATGATCGCCACGCCGGCGGCGGCATGTCCGAAGCCGACTACGCGGCGCGGCGCGGTCGCTTGAAGGCTGACCTGCTGGCCGCAGC